>CAXHYW010000560.1:0-3520 GCA_964021475.1 uncultured Desulfobacteraceae bacterium
GGGTTTAAAAACCGAAGGGTTGATAAGAGATAGATCTGGGCCGATTCAAACAACTCATCTATTTCCACGTATTCGTCGGTCTGGTGGGGCAGGTGTCGGGGGCCGGGGCCATTGACCAGGCAGGGAATCCCCTTGAGCGCCCTTAAAAAAGTGCCATCCGTGGCACCGGGAACCCCATTATAAACGGGTTCACGGCCGGTGATATCCCGGAAGGCCTGAGCTGCAATCATGACGATGGGTTCATCTTTTTCCATGCTGACAACCGGCTTGTCAGCGATAAACTTAATTTGTGCATGGAAATCAGGGTCCTGCTTTGCCAATTGATCCAGGATTTCCTGCAATTTGGTTTTTATCTGGTCATGATTTTGGCTGGGAACGGTTCGGATATCCAAATAGGCAACCGATTCCGAGGGCATGACATTTAACTGTACGGGTTCTCCTGGCGGCGGCGTCTGAACCACGGTAAAGGTAATTGACGGCCATCCGAGGAACGGGTCCTTGCCAAAATTAGCTATTTCTTCTTTTTCAAAGTTGTCAAAGGCCAGAATGATGCGTGCCATGCGAACACTGGTATTGATGCCGGTCAAGGGCATGGCCCCGTGGGCCATTTTCCCTTTGACATTAACGATGGCCCGCAAGGCCCCTTTCATGCTGATGCACAGCTGATTTTCCTCGGGTTCCGATACCAGGCAGGCATCCACATCATCGGCGTGTCCTCGGCGGATATAATCCTGAATGCCCAGCATCAGGTCTTCTTCATCGCACACAATTCCCAGCCGCATTTTACCTGTGAATTCAACCTCGGATCTCATCATTGCCTTGACGGTGAGCAAATTGACTGCCAGGCCCGCTTTCATATCGCAGGCGCCCCTTCCGTAAATTTTGCCGTCCTCAATTTCTCCACCAAAGGGATCATGCTGCCACAGATCCGGGTTACCTTCGGAAACCACATCCGTATGGCCTTCAAACATCAGACAGGGGCCGGGCCGCCCTGAATCAATGGTCACAATGATATTTTCTCTTTCGGGAACCACTGTTTCAACCAAGGGCTCAACCCCAAGCTCCCTTCGAATCCAGTCGGCTATATATTGGACCACCCGGCTTTCTGTATTGCCTGTTTCCGGGCGAATCACCGAATCAATCCGGATCAGCTCACAAGTTAAGTCAATCAGTTCATCTCTATTGATAAAACCGAGCAGTCTCTTTTCTATCTGGGTGAGCATGGGGCGATCCTCTAAAAATTTCAATATATGTCTAACTTATTTTCTGCGGTCCTAGATCATGGGAAGTTCCCATGATTTGATAAACACAAAACATTCTACACCACAGTAAATGGGGATTGCAAGCATATTTCACAAGGGCTTCTGCTCTTTTTTTGAAACTTATTTTATTCGTTGAATCCGGGGGTGGCCGTTGATAAAAACCTTATTGTTCTCGGTGTAAATATGGGTGATTATCGCATCAATATTGAATTGTTCCTGGCTTTGGGTGATGATAGGTTGAATCTTTTGAAGTTCAATGGGGTATTCCACGCCGTTGGCAAGGGTTATTAATTGCATCAGGTTGGCTGCCATGGGGTTGGTTTCATTTTGATTTGGTTTTTGTAAAAGATAGGGGGTGATATACAGCACTTGTTTGGGTGCATCGTAACGCAAAGAAGCGTTGCAACTGAAAGCTGAGTCGAAGTCTCCGATATTCATCACCAGGGGGTGACTCCCCAATTTTGTTTCAAGTTTAATGTTTTTGCCCCGGATAATCATATCAAAGGCCAGGGTATTGGAACCGATTTCGAGGTGATCAATGGTGTGAATCCATAAGTCGCCTGTATAATAAGGTTCTTTTTTCAGGCTTAGCGGTAGGACCGATGTGGCCATCTGGGTGATCACATTCCGGGGAACAACAATGGTGATTTCATCGGTGGGTATATTTTGGGCTTGGCTTCCGGCAACAGTTATCACCAGTTGAAACAAAATAAGAACCAGACCCCAAGATTTGATTTTTGTCATTAATTGCATTGTTTTTAGGTCTCTTTTACGTCTGTCTCTTCAGTAAAAATCAAATTCAGCCAGTATATTGGTAAATCTTTCTTATATTGAAAATTTATTTTTTAGTAAAGATTTTTTAAAAAAATCCAGTGGGGGGGATACCTTATCCTAATTTTAGTATCGGTTTCTGAAAGGAAAATTTCCAAATAGGGTGACGGGATCTGAATAAAAGATCTCGGTTTTAATTATTTTGTGGTATGGTAGTTCCAGATAGACTAACCAAAAAGAAGAGAGAAATAAGAGAGAGAGAGAATGGACGATTCAAATTTTTTAGACCCAGTAACCCCGCCCCCTAGGGATAAGACCACACTAACCTCATACTATTGTCCCCATTGCGGTAGATTTCTTTTCAAAGGAAATGTTCAGAAATTGAACATGGTGTGTCATTTCTGTCAAGAATTGATCTGTACTAATGCAGACAATCTTATCAAACCTGAATGAAATCTGCTTTTCCTTGATATCCCCGCGAAAATAGCTGGAGATTCATCGCCATGGAAGCCATATGGATAATGGGTGCCGGCAGGTTTGGACTGCGTGCCGCAAGGTTGCTGACAACCGGGCAGAATAACTTTCGGATTATCCTTGTGGATCGGGATCAGGAAAAACTGGACCGGGTCCCGGATCTTTCTTGTACCAAAGTCCATGCAGATGGTGTCGCCTATTTAAATACCCACTTGAATCCTGGAAATATGCCCGCCTGGATCGTGCCGGCACTGCCGGTGCATCTGGCCTGGGAATGGTGTAAACGGCAATTGGGGCAGGCAAACCTTTTGGACATTTCTTCAAAAATAGACCCATTGTTGCCCAATCCCATGCGCGGTTCAAAGGGGACCATTTATGTGAGCTATGCTAATTTTATCTGTCCCGGCAATTGCTCTGAATCCCATGATCTGTGTACCGTCACCAAGCTTCCCCGAAAAAAGGAAATGGTAACCCTTATTTCCCAATTACAATTTAAAAACTTTTCTTCCCTGGTGATCCAGAGTCAGCAGCTGGGACCCGGGGTAGGGGGCTATTCTCCCCAAGCCCTTTTCGCCCTGTTAGAAAAAATAAAAGCAGGGACCCCTCCCTTTCTTTTGAGTACCGCCTGCCGGTGTCATGGGGTAATTACCGGATTTGACTGCTGATTTTCCCTTTTTGTTTTTTTTGGATTTGTTTTTGGCTTTATTTTTGAGCCAGGATCACAGTGGAATCTGTATTTAGATCCGTGATGCCAATGGTTTCTAGCCTGGCTTCTTCGAGCCATTTTGTAATGGTTGAACTGTCATGGCAGACGCCGTTAAAGGTGTTTAGCATCATGGCAAGATCATAGAGAACTCCTTTCTCTGGAACCCTTCCTTTCCGGTCGGGAAAATAATCATGGAGGATCAGGATGCCGTTGGGAGTAAGCTGAGTGCACGCTTTTAAGAGCAGTTGCCTAGCCTCTTCCGGCCCATAGGTATGGAGAAAATTGCTCATGCAGATCAAGGAAAATT
>CAXHYW010000561.1:0-3513 GCA_964021475.1 uncultured Desulfobacteraceae bacterium
TCCTTACGATATATACCCTGGCATTGACACTTGCCTACAGCTTGATATTAATGGGTCGGGCGTAACCTATAAGACCATGAAATAAGACCATTAAATAAGACCATGAAATCTTTTTCCACCCCGGGAAAAATACCCCGGGTGGAAAAAGTTTTATCCTTAGTACATTTTTGCAATGGTCTCCATGGCAAGGGTGTAGACCTTTTCATTGAATCTGGATTTGATGGCAGCACTAAGCATTTCCTTTGAAAACAGGATCTGCTTTTCTGCCAGAACCCCAAGGGAGGCCAGGGCCCAGTCCTGTTTTTTGATCTTAAACAACCTGAAGTCAATCTCTATCACCTGGGCACTTGTTTCTGGAATGTCCACGCTTTTTTCCTTGAGAACAACGGCGGTGGGGGCTAGGAATTTAAATATTTTTTGCCTCCGCTGTACCCCTTCCTCACTCAGGGCAACCACCACCGAGGGCGCTTCAATCCCTGTGTACCCGATTTTTTCAGGGGACAAAAGGATCTCGGAGACCGACTGGCCCCGAAGCACCGTAATGTTATAATCATTTTTAATGGATACGTTCATGCCACAGGAAATACCTGCATAGCAGACAATATCACCGGCCGTGACAATGCGCATGCCGGCACTGCCCAGGATGACCACTTCCTGGCGTTTGAGATTAACCAGATCATAGGTTTTTTCAATGGTTAAGACTTCCGGAAATCGGGTTTTTTCCCTGGCCAGTTTTCGGTAGAGTTCTCCATATTCAGGCCGCTGATTTTCTTCAACCAGGCCGCCTTTGCCCCCTTTGATATCAACGGGCTGATTTTCGATCATCTCATCAATAACCTTGGGGGTGAGGTTGTTGCGCTTGGTGTAACGGCCGGTGCACAGCCCCAAAGTTTCAACCACAGAAAATCCCTTGTGAAGGATCGCCTTTTCAAGTTCCCCGGGAAGATCCGGGTCATGGCCCGCACATTTGGATACATAGGAGGCGCCGGCACTTTTGGCGATGCTGCAGATATTAATGGGCATTTCCGCTTGGTTAAGAAACTCGGAGCCTACCATGGCATCGCTGGGAGTGGTGGAAGAGTATTGCCCTCCGGTCATGCCAAAATTGAAGTTGTTGAGAATGATCAGGGTGAGATCCAGGTTTCTCCGGCAGGCTGCCAGCACGTGGGCACCGCCGATTCCAAGCCCCCCGTCTCCCATGGTGACAATGACGGTAAGCGTCGGGTCGGCAAGTTTCAACCCGGCCGCATAGGTAAGTGCCCTGCCGTGGACACCGTGGAGGGCATGGACGTTGAAAAAGGTGTCAAAGAGACCGGAACAGCCGATATCGGTAACGATGACTGTTTTGTCGGCTGTAAGACCCATGTTGATAAGGGTCTTGTCCAGTCCCCGGGTGATCCGTTCATGGGTGCATCCCGGACAATATACCAGGGGACGGCTTGTATTTAAAAAACTATTCATTCTCAATGACCTCCATAATCTTGGCTGGCGGAATCAGTACCCCGTCCATCTGGCCGTAAAAATCGATTTTTTTGCCGGAAAGAATCCGTTTGATATCATTCACATACTGTCCCAGGTTCATTTCAATCACCACCACCCGTTTGAAATTGGCAGCCGCCTTAAGCAGCACCTGCTCCGGTACGGGGTACAGGGTCTTTAAAGACAGGGTGGACACGGGTTTTCCTTTCTTGGCAAGTGCGCTGGCTGCATCCTCAACGGCCCGGGAGGTGATGCCGTAGCTGATGATCAGCGTGTCGGTGCCGGGCAAAAGATCTTGTTCATACAGGGAAATGCGTTCCCGGGCTGCATGGAGCTTGTTTCTCAACCGCTGTTGGTTGGCCGCGATCACCTTTGGATCAATGGTGATAAATCCGTCGGGACCATGGGTGGAGGAGGTCTGTCGGACCAGGGTTTTACCGCCGATGGGAAGAAAGGGGGGGGCTTTGTCTGGATCTGCTTCAAAGGGGATATAATTGTCTCCCGTGTACAGGGTTCGTTCAACCAAAGCTGGCAGGGTGACGGAATTTAAGTCAAAGCTTTCCTTGGTCATGCCGATTTCCTTGTTGGAGGCGATGAATACCGGGCATCTGAACTCTTCTGCATAATTAAATGCCTGGATGGTCAGGACATAACAGTCCAGAGCATCCTTGGGTGCCAGAACAATCACAGGCACCCCCGAGGTGGATCCCCATCTTAAAAACTGGATGTCGGAATCGGCTCCCCTTGTGGCGGACCCTGTCGAGGGACCCAATCGTTGAACATCTGCAATGACCAAAGGGATTTCACTGCCAATGGCAAAGGAAACCTGTTCGGAATACAGACTGATGCCAGGCCCCGAGGTGGCGGTTAAAACTTTTTTTCCGGCCATGGAAGCCCCGATGCAATACCCCATGGAAGCAATTTCATCTTCTCCCTGGATGCAGATTCCCCCGGTGGGGGGCAGCATTTTGAGCATACTGTTGAATATGGTGGTGGCCGGTGTAATGGGGTAACCGGCAAAGAAATTGCAACCTGCGGCCATGGCCCCCCTGGCAATGGCTTCATTGCCTTCCATAAATGATAATGCCATTTTTATTCTCCTTGGATGATGTGTGTAATATCCTGTATAAATAAAAAATCTGATTAAATATCTGATTAAATTTCTAATCTTATAGACGCTGGTGCCATTGGTTGTCAAGCAATTATTGAATGAAATTCAGTCATATATCTTTTTTTTGTCTTGAATTTTCTTAACATTTTAATTGATTTTGTAAAAGCCTTGGTATAACTTACCGCCCCATGGGAGTAAAAAAGAAAAAAACCAAAGATGATTTCACCAATGAAGCCTATATGGGTATTCGGCGGATGTTTTTTTTAAATGAGATCATTCCGGGCCAGAAAATTTCCTACGGGGATTTGGCAGCCCGTCTGGAAATGAGTACCACCCCGGTGATCCAGGCCTTGAAACGGCTGGAATTTCAGGGGCTGGTCCGCCATGAGCCCAATCGGGGGTATTATACCGAAAACATCAGTCTGGAAGAGATTACGGAAATTTATGAGTTCAGGGAGCTCATTGAGGTATCTTTGCTGCCCAAAACCATAGCGTCCATCACCAAAAAGGGCTTAAGCAAGTTGAAAAAAGCCCTGGACAACCATCTGGATGCGGTGAGAGATATTTATCTCAAGGACCGCCTTTTAAAAGATATGGAGTTTCACCTGATGCTGGCAAACCTGTCCGGGAACCAGATCCAGATTAATACCTTAAAATCCTTGTTTGATCTTCTGTACTTGAAATACCGGGGCAATATTTTATTTGTTACCCCCATGGAAACAGTTGATTCCGAGCATATCAAATTGTATGAGAATATTGATGCTGGCAACCTTGAACCGGCACAAAAAATTCTGGGGCAACATATTTCAAATGTAAAAAAACATGCCATTCTCAGCATCGAGCGGATGAACCGGGAAAAAAAGATTAAAACCATTTGATTTGTTCTCGTAAAGTTTTTCCCCTGATTCATTAATTTATTATTA
>CAXHYW010000562.1:0-3512 GCA_964021475.1 uncultured Desulfobacteraceae bacterium
GGTTTTGCCCAGGGGGACCAGCCCCTTCTGGTGCCATTCAATCACCCCTTGTAAAAATTCCACCACCACAAGGGAAGTGACGCGCATATCCTCCAATGCGGATACCGCCGTGTAACCGAGCCCCAGGCCGCCGACCACAACGTCCAGGTCTTCCTTCTCCAACACCCCAAGTCCCAACTTGGATAATTGGGATTCTGCCTCATGGAACAGGCTTGACATCAGAAAGTCCTCGCCAAGCTTCACCTCATAGATATCAAGGCCCCCGAGTTGAATCAATCGCCGTCGTCGCAGCATCAAATCCCCAAGGGGGGTTGATCGAAAATCCAATTCCTCGTAGTTCAAACTCATTTTATCCCCTTTCGTTGATTGAAACCCTTTATTATCGTTTATCTTAACTTTAGACAAGCAAAAGATAATGCTTGACAGCCCCAAAGTTTTATTCTATTTCACAAGGCATCTTAATTGCTGGGCATGAAGCTTGGCTGGTATATTAGCTTTTACTTAAATAATTTATAAAAATAATTTAACCACGAAGGTTTGCGTATGTTTTCACGCTGGCTTTGCGTGGTTTTTTCTTTTGTATGCCGGATAAGAAATAGTTTTTTTAAATTTTGATGAAAGTAAAGGAGTGTATATTATGCATATGGCAGATGCGTTGATTTCCCCGGCAGTGGGCGGGGTTATGTGGGTTGCCTCGGCAGGTCTGATCGGCTATTGTTCCAAAAAAATGAAAGAAGAAGTCGATAACAGTAAAATCCCTCTCATGGGGGTGATCGGTGCCTTTATCTTTGCCGCTCAAATGATTAATTTTACCATTCCGGCAACCGGTTCCAGCGGGCATATTGGCGGCGGAATGATTCTGGCGATTCTGCTGGGGCCCAATGCGGCTTTTCTAACAATGGCCTCTGTCCTGACGGTTCAGGCCCTTTTTTTTGCAGACGGTGGGCTGCTGGCCCTGGGATGCAATATTTTTAACCTGGGTTTTTTCCCCTGTTTTGTTGCCTACCCCCTCATCTATAAAAGAATTGTCGGGAACAATCCGTCTGAAAAATTAATAATGACCGGTGCCATCATTGCGGCGGTTGTTGGATTGCAATTGGGGGCATTTTTCGTCGTGCTTGAGACGCTGGTATCCGGGATATCCTCTCTTCCCTTCGGCACCTTTGTTTTGCTGGTGCAACCCATTCATCTGGCCATCGGCATTGTGGAAGGATTGGCCACCGCAGCCGTGGTGCTGTTTGTGTGGAAAAGCCGGCCTGAAATTTTGCAGCCTTGTGTTTCATTGAAAGCTGTCAACGGATATTCCATCAAAGGGGTTTTGGTAGGTTTTGTTGCTGCCACCCTGGTTACCGGTTGCACGCTTAGCTGGTTTGCCTCTGCCCATCCGGACGGATTGGAATGGGCCATGTTTAAAACGGCCGGTGTTGAAGAACTGGCAGGTCCTGAAGATGGGGTTCATTCATCCCTGGCAACCCTTCAGGAAAAAATCGCTTTTTTGCCTGGTTATGGATTCAAATCAGGGGAAACACATTCTTTGGAAGAGGAAGCGCAAGTGTGGCCGGCCATTGATCCAGGAACATCCATGTCAGGGCTTGTGGGCGGGTTATTAACCCTTTGTCTGACCCTGTTGATCGGGGTTGTCGTTAAACACAGGAAGGCCATAGTATAATCATTTATGAGGGAGAGGTTTACCGGGGCAAGGCTATTTATTTGTCCCGGTTACATTAAGGATATGGCAACTTTTGAAAAGAATCTGTTTGATATCGGTTATATGGACACATTGGCGCTGGGTACCACCGGTCTGCATCGCCTGGATCCGCGTGCAAAGCTTATTACGACATTGATATTTGTCACCATGGTGGTGTCATTGGGAAAGTATGAAATTTCCATGATGGTTCCCTTTGTCATCTATCCTTTGGCGATGATCGTTTCAGGCGAACTGCCCTTTGGCTATCTATTTAAAAAAATACTATTGGTGGCACCTTTTGCCATATTGATCGGTATTTTTAATCCCCTCTTGGATAGACAGGCCTTGGTGCAGATCGGTTCCATGAGTATCTCCGGCGGATGGATCTCTTTTTTTTCCATCATGATACGGTTTGGATTGACCGTCGGGGCTGCCTTGGTTTTGATTTCCCTGACAGGGTTCAATAGTGTGTGCATGGGACTTGAAAAACTGGGTGTTCCCAGGCCATTTGTGGTTCAGCTTCTGTTTTTATACCGATACCTTTTTGTCCTCATTGACGAGGCCTCCCGGATGGCCCGGGCCAGGTCCCTGCGCGCTTTTGGTTCCGGCAGAATGCAGTTTAAAATTTTTGTGCCCTTGATAGGGCAGCTGCTGTTGCGAACATTGGATCGTGCCCAGCGGATCCATCTGGCCATGTGCTGCCGGGGATTTGACGGATATATCTCCATGAACCGAACCATGAAATTTGGATTTAAGGAGATCCGGTTTACCCTTGCCTGGTCCCTGCTGTTTCTTTGTTTCCGATCCCATAACATCCCTTTGGAAATGGGTGAATTGATAGGGGGGTATTTGAGATGAGTCACCATATTGTACAGGCCGATAACCTTTCTTACACCTATCCCGACGGAACGACCGGGATCAATCACATCTCTTTTAAAATTACCCATGGCCAGTCCGTGGCATTGGTGGGTGCCAATGGTGCAGGTAAATCCACTTTATTGCTCCATTTGAATGGGTGTTTGATTCCAATTGAAGGAGAGATGAAAATCGGGGATTCTCCGGTGAATAAAAAGAGTCTGAAAGCCGTCAGGCGATCTGTGGGGATGGTCTTTCAGAATTCTGATGACCAGTTGTTCATGCCGACGGTTTTTGATGATGTTGCCTTTGGCCCGATAAATCTGGGTATGCAGGAAGCCGAAGTGGAAAAAAGAGTGCGCCATGCCCTTGAAACCGTCGGGGCTTCCCATCTTATCCATCGTCCACCCTATAAATTATCCGGTGGTGAAAAGCGTGCGGTTGCCATTGCAACCGTGCTTGCCACCTCCCCGGATATCCTGGTGATGGATGAACCGACTTCCAATCTGGATCCAGTGTCCCGTAGACGTCTTATCCATCTTTTAAACTCATTTGAGCATACCAAAATTATTGCCACCCATGATCTGGATATGGCGTTGGATGTGTGTGAGCGGACCATTGTCCTGCACAAGGGGGAAATTACGGCTGATGGCCCGACAATAGATCTTTTTAATGATGAACAGCTTCTTGCCCATAGTGGTCTTGAAAAACCGTTAGGGATGCAGGGGGTGCACTAGATAATTGCCTGGAACCATTGGGGTGAATTTTGATACTATCTCTTTTAATTCCTCTAACAGACCGATAACAAAAATAATAATAATATTTCAGGAGAACAGATGAAAAAATTAGGGATCATTCTTGCAGCCGTCACAATGCTATTGGGTTCAGCCCATGCCGCAGACTGGAATTTTTACGGGTCTGCAGATCGGAAGAGCGTCGTGTAGGGAAAGAGTGTGCCTCTATGTGTAGA
>CAXHYW010000563.1:0-3502 GCA_964021475.1 uncultured Desulfobacteraceae bacterium
GATCTACACATAGGGGCACCCTCTTTCCCTACACGACGCTCTTCCGATCTGGTGTTCGGTGGTAAGGCCGAATACATGAATATCTATTGCCATGAGCAGACAGATACCCCTTTATATCACTCGGGTACCTTCAATGGATATGAGACTGTTATGCAGGCGGGGTTTGCAGCTTTGTCTAAGTTTGATAAAACAGCAGTTGCCGCCATAAATTGTTTGGGCGACCGGTTTCAGGAAGGGCTTTTGAAAAGTTTTGGGGAAAATGGATTGAAACTTCAGTCCAATCAGATTGGATCCCTGCTGAACTTGCATTTTGTCAACCAACCCATCACCAGTGTTGCTCAGGTGCAGGAATCTGTGGAAGAGCTCCACGGACTGATGCATCTGTCGCTGCTGAACAAAGAAGTGTTTAACATCCCCCGGGGACTTTTCATATTGTCAACGGTGATAACAGATTCTGAAATTGATTCTCTGGTGGATAAAATTCATACAACCTTAAAAGAATTGTTGCCAATAATTGAAGAAAAATATAACCATTTACTCTTATAGTAGTTTAGCTGTCATTTAATATAATAATTGAAAAGAGGGATCAATGGTTCTGGATAGAATCGATAAGAAAATTTTAAACACGTTGCAAGAAAATGGAAAAACAACCAACTCAAAATTATCCAAAATAGTTGGGATATCCGCTCCTGCAACGCTTGAACGGGTGAAAAGGCTGGAGCTTGCAGGGGTTATTTCCCATTTTACGGCGGTTGTGGACCCGGAAAAAATTGGATTTTCCATCATGGCCATTGTTACAATTTCTTTGAGTTTGAGCAATCTGATTTCGGTGGCCAGTATCAAAGAGCAGTTTCTTAAGATTGATGAGGTGGTGGAATGTTATCAGATCGCCGGCGCCAGTGATTTTGTGCTTAAAGTCATTGCAAAGGATATCAAAACCTATGGTAGGTTTATGAACGAAAAACTCACCCCCATAGAAGGGATCCAGGTGATTAAATCCTCTTTTGTCATTGATAATGTTAAGGAAAAAAAGATGTTTGTGCTGGATCTGGAAGAGGAGTACAGGGTATAAGAAATCTCTGCTATCCGCTAAATGGTGTCGGGGGTTTTGTAACGAACCAATCTTTTTAACAGGAGAAGATCAATATGGATGATAAGATCATTATAACAGCAGCGGTTACCGGCTCTGTCCATATCCCGACCATGAGTGAATATCTGCCCATAACCCCCGATCAAATTGTAGAAGATGCCGTACGTGCCTGGGAAGCCGGTGCTGCCATCGCCCATATCCACGTGCGGAATCCTGAAACCGGTATGCCCGTGTCAGATCCGGACCTGTTCATGGAGGTCCATAAAAAAATTAAAGCCCGGTGCAACCTGGTCCTTCTGCCCACCACGGGCGGGGGAATGAACCAGACCACCGAGGAAAAATTGATCCCCATTAAAAAACTTGAGCCAGAGATGTGTTCCTTTGATCCGGCTCCCTTTAATTTTGGTATTTTTCAGATTGCCGGCCGGTTCAAAGAATTTAAACACCAATGGGAAAAAGAGTATCTGGAATTGTGTAAAAACGTGACCTTTCGCCCCACCTTTAACGATGATCTCATCTATGCCAAAACATTTCTTGAGATTGATACCAAACCGGAAATTGAAATATATGAGCTGGGTCATGTTTCCTACGTGAAATGGCTCATGGAGGAAAATTTGTTAAAATTGCCGGTTCATCTTCAGTTTGTTTTCGGTCCTATGGTGGGCTGGATGAAACCCTCTGTCAAACACCTGGTGCTCATCCATGATGAGGCCAAGGAAGTATTGGGAGAAGAAAATTTTACCTGGTCCGTGGCAGCCGGGGGGCGGTATCAGATTCCCATCACCACAACAGCCATTGCCATGGGGGCCCAAAATGTCCGGGTGGGTCTTGAAGACTCAATCTATGCGGGTAAGGGCATCATGGCAAAGGCCAGTGCCGATCAGGTCACTATGATCAAAAATGTGGCAAAGGAGATGAGCCTTGTGCCGGCGACATCCGATGAAGCAAGGCAGATCCTGGGACTGAAGGGGCTTGATAAGGTTAACTTTTAATTATGCTAGGACAGGATCCCGTAAAAAATATTAAGGAGACTTGGCAATATTTAGGATAAAAATTTAAAAAATAAATATAAGGAGAAGATTGTTGAACTACTCTGGCTATGCTTCAATCCATGCAAGACATATTCCTCATAAGGTTTGCCTGATCGAAAGAACCCCGGCCTTCGGGACGCGGCGAACCTTGACCTGGCAGGAATTTAATGACGAGATCAATCGAACTGCCAATTATCTGGCAAAGGTATTAAAAGTTAAACACGGGGATTTCGTCATGCACCTCCAGAATAATTCCCTTGAATGGCTGGTCACCTATTATGCCATCATTCGGTTGGGGGCGGTGGTGGTTCCCTTGAATTTTCGGTTTGAGAGTTCGGATATCCTTTATGCGGCAGAGGTCTGTAAGCCAGATGTGTTTATTTTCGGTGCAGAATTTTTAGGTGTGGTTGAACCCATCCGGGAAAAACTTTCCACCATTAAACATTTTATCTGTATCGGGGAAAAGGTTCCCGATGGGCTGATCGATTTTAAGACCATTGGTGATTATTCCGATACCACTGATGCAATGGTTGAAGTGGATAGAGATCACGCTCTTGCCATGATGTTTACCTCGGGTACCACGGGAAAACCCAAACCCGTTCTTCACACCCATTTTTCCTTGAATAATACTGCCATTGGTAACGGTATGAGTTATTTTGTTCAAAAAGATGATAACTATCTTATTTTCCTGCCTTTGTATCATTCTGGCACCATGTTTTTATGGGCCCCTTTTTATGCCACAGGAGCCCGTGGGACCATTATTAGAGATTTTAGAGATCCCAAATGGATCATTGAGGCCATTGCCGCAGAAGGCGTTACAGATACGCTTTTTGTGGTTCCCATCGGGATTGCCATTTTAAATGCCATTGAAAAGGGAGATCTGGATCTGGATGCCTTTGATCTGTCCTCCTGGAAATACATGGAAATTGGTGCCCAGCCGGTTCCCTATGATATAATGAAACTTCTGGTTGAAAAGCTGCCCTGTGCAGTATCCAATATTTATGGCATCACGGAAGGGGGGGGAGGCGGCCTCTTTAATCTGTATCCGGAAGATGTTCTTGCCAAGCCCGGTTCCATTGGCAAGCCCACATTCGGTGTTGAGGCAAAAATCGTGGACCCCATGGGCGTTGAGCTGCCCGATTCTGAGGTGGGGGAGTTGGTTTTTAAGACCCCGCGAATGATGAAAAAATATTACTCCAACCCTGAAAAAACAGATGAAACTTTAAAAAAGGGTTGGCTTTATACAGGAGATTTACTAAAGAAAGACAAAGACGGGTATTTCTATATTGTGGACCGAATGAAGGATATGGTCACCAGTGGCGGTGAAAATATTTTTAGATCGGAAGAGCGTCGTGTAGGGAAAGAGTGTGCCGCTATGTGT
>CAXHYW010000564.1:0-3464 GCA_964021475.1 uncultured Desulfobacteraceae bacterium
CTGCTGCCAGCAGTTTTCCAGCAGCTGTCGCTTTTTGTTTGGCAAGCTGAGGGGTGAGTTCCTCTGCAAATCCACTGCCTGCAAAGCAAAATGAAATCATCAGGGTGATAAAAACGGTTAATGCTCGTTTGACCATGATTTTCTCCTTAATTAAGGTTATTATGGCGCCTATTTTTTTGCAAAATCAAAGCGTAAATTGACGGATAAGTTCTTGTAGATTACCGGCAAGTTTTTTAAGTTCTCCACTGCTTTTGTTGACAAGTTCACTCTCTTTTAACACACCATTGCTGCTGATGTTCACCTCGCTGATATCTTTGGCAATCTCATCGGCAACACTGGTGCTTTGAGCAACGTTCTCGGCCACTTCCTGCAATCCGCTGGACGCCTGCCCCATGTTTTCCGAAATTTCTCTGGTGGTGGCAGACTGCTCTTCAACTGCTGTCGCAATGCTGCCGACGATCTCATTTACATTTTCAATTATCTTTGCAACCCCTTCAATTTCTGTGACCGTATCCGAGGTGGAATTTTGAATACCCTGGATACGTGTTTTGATATTATTGGTCGCTTCTGCGGTTTGAATGGCCAATTGCTTGATCTCAGAAGCCACAACGGCAAATCCTTTCCCGGCTTCTCCTGCTCTTGCCGCTTCAATGGTGGCATTTAATGCCAACAGATTGGTTTGGTCGGAAATTTCGGAGATGACTTCTGTGACCTTGCTGATTTCTTTGGCTGCCTCTCCCAGTTCATTTACCCTTTTGGTTGCGCGTCCTGTTCTCTCCACTGCCTCTTGCGTTATGGAACTACCGGTTTCAGAATTTTTTGCGATTTCACTGATGGAGGAATTTATTTCACCCGTGGCGATGGACACCGTGTTGATGTTTGTAGAAGCCTCTTCAGACGTAGCCGCCACAGAATTCATATTGGCGCTCATTTCCTCAGCCGCAGCCGCTACCGATTCTGATTTTGCTGTCATGTTTTGAGACCCTTCAGACATGGAGGCTGCCAGACCGGTCAGATCCGATGAAGATGCTGTCAATTGTACTGAATATTCAGTAATTTGGCTGATAATGTTTCTTAAATTGTCTGTCATGGCATTGGTGTCACTGGCAAGACCACCGAGTTCGTCATTGGATGATATATTAACCTTGGTTTTAAGATTTCCCTGGGAAATCAATTTTGTGGCATTTGCAAGAGCGGTAATTCTTGTTGTCAGATAGCGACTCATATATATCCCCAATCCAATGGCGAACAACACAGTGGCAACCGTTAGGATAATAAGAAATGTAACCCCGCTTTTTTTATCGGAATCCGCATTTTTCAAGGCGCTTGTCATTTCTTTTTCAGATTTCTTTACAAGGGCTTCAAGTTCTTTATTAATCTTAACTCCGGACTGGGTCAATGCGGTTAGTTTTAGGACTTTTGTGGTATATAAACGCTGGTATATCGGTTCAATATAGGAATGGAGCTTCCCAAAGGTTTGTTCAATTCTGGCTGCGGACCCCGCAGCTCGGTTAAATTTTGACGTTTTTCCTTTGGCATCATTTGCCTTGTTTATTTTCACTGCAGATGCCATTATTTTTATGTGGTACTTATTCATTTTTTGAATGAGCTTATTTAATCCGTCATCCTGGACACGATAGGTGTTAATCCATAAGCCCAACGAACCTTTTTTAGGATCAGTATTGCCTTTGAAAGGGGTGACAATATTAACCGAATCTTCAAGTGCCTTGAGCCAGTTGACATGATCCCTTTGTAACGTCAGGAGATATGAAGGAAGGTCGTAAGTTTTGCCATTTGCCGTCACTGAGTAACCCAGGTATTCATTTTGAGCCATGATTAAATTGGTACAGCCTTTCTTGAAGGTTGTTTTTTCCTTTAAGATGTGGCCAATGGTTTTCAGGAGTGCATCGGAACTTTTCGGGACAATAATCGTCAACTTAAGATGTTGATATACCGTGTATGATTTGCTTTTTGTAAATTTTTCAGACAAGCTTCCATACTCTAATAATGAAATCCACATATCAAACTCATCAAGTTTTTCTATCAGCTTTTTCTCTTTAACGGCAAGCTCTGAGGAGGAATGGGTATATTCAGCCATGGCTTTTTCTATCTTCTCAACAGACAGGCTGGCCTTCATAACCGCATACTGAACAGGGAATTTTTCTTTTGCTAGGGTATCGGCAGAACTGGATACTTTGTTGAGAATCATAATACCGACGATTCCGGATAATAGGACCAGTAAGGCGAGGAGTAAAAAACTAAAAGTGAGCTTTTTTCCGATGGTAAGTTTCATATGTTACGCTCCTGATTAAAAAAATATGTGTTAAACCAATTTATTTTAAAACCTGGCGCTATCAGTGATAAAAAATAAACATTAAGAGATCAGAAGGTTCTGGACAACAGATTCGTTCGAATGCTTCGAATGCAATCGACGCTATCAAAATCCCATGGGCAAAGCAATGTTTTTTTACTACACCCCTATTCGTAATGGGTGAATGCCTTGTTTCACAATGGAATTGGATTGATCTTTTTCCAACAATTACCGTACGGCTATGTGGTGAGAACTATCCTCTGAATCCAAGGCAATATTTTGTACAATTTGTCGAGTATGATCAAAATGATTCTGGATATGTATTCTGGGAATTGGGACTAAATGAGATGGACGGTATGCCTGGAACCATCATTGTGGGAAGTGTGTTTTTAGATCACTATTACTCCATCTATCGATATGATCCAGCAAACCCTGATAATGCCAATTTAATTGGAATCGCCAAGTATAACTATAAATAGAGGTCCCTGTAAATACAGGTTCCCGAACCCCACTATTGCCTGGGTCCTTGGGATACCTATAAAAAATACCGAATTTCCAGGACTGCCCGGTCCTCATCCTTGTATGCCCACATCAGGCTCTGGGAATCGGTGATAATGCGGTGACAATGTGGTGACCGAGGTTTTCTTGGCTCTTGAATACTTTCATTGACAAAAAGGAAGAGACTATCTATTAAAAATGTCTGGCAAATTAACGCATTTAAAATGACCTTGCTCATGTCTAATTTTTGATTCCGCGTTCATAGAAAGAACCGGTGGAAAAGACACTGCAAAATACAAATAATTGATCTGGACTGAAGGAAATCCCATGAAAAAAGCACAACATAAATACATTCTTTTTTTACTGGTACTGCTTCCTGCTTTTTTTTTATTAAGTTGTACGAATTCCCGCGGTGTGAAACCTACAAAACCCCTTGAATCTCCCCGGTATGACGAATCCTCTTCCTGGCTGTTTCAGGAATCATCTCCACAGAAAAAAATAGATGTATTTTATGTATATCCAACCATTTATGGAGACAAAAATCCGCCTAATATGGATATATACAAAGAAAATCTACGGGACAAAGCCAGGCGATGTTTAAAAAAAACAGATCGGCGTTTATACTGAGGTCGGCAATATTTTTGCCCCTTTTTAT
>CAXHYW010000565.1:0-3454 GCA_964021475.1 uncultured Desulfobacteraceae bacterium
GATTCTCCGGAGTGACTGGAGTTCAGACGTGTGCTCTTCCGATCTAATCACATGATCCCCAGACCTTTGATACACCCTGGGTGTCCGGCAGGTGTGTGGCGGTGTCAAAAGAGGCCTTTAATGATCTGGGCGGGTTTGACGAGCAGTTTTCCATGTATTGGGAAGATGTAGATCTTTCATGGAGAGCCCGGGCCCATGGGTATCTGGTTAAAACCTGTCCCATGGCTCTGTTTTTGGATCAATCCGGTAAAATAACACCCAAACAAGAGCAAATGATGTTGATCCAGGGGATTCTACTGGCCAAAAAATGGGGGTCTGAGGGATGGGAGAACCGCCTGACCCACTCCCTGACAGACGCAGGTCACCCTGTTCCAGATCAAAGATCCGATCCGGTTCCACAATCATGGCAGCACCTTGCCGAGTTTTCTAAGCTGGCATTCTAAATCCATAGGGGAGGTCTGGTGGACACAAGTTCCAATACAAAGGTTAATGTCGTCATCCCCAACTGGAATGGGCTGCGCTTTTTGCCTACCTGTCTTAACTCCATAGAACGGCAGACATATTCATCCTTTGAAATCACTATTGTGGATAACGGTTCCAGTGACGGATCTAAAGAATATTTGCGCAAGAAATATCCACAGGTACGCCTCATTACCCTTCCTGAGAATCTGGGCTTCAGTGCTGCGGTGAATGCAGGAGTCAAAAGCTGTGAAGCGCCCTATGTCTTTCTTCTTAATAATGATACCGAACTGCCAAAGGACTGCCTTCACTACCTGCTAACTGCGGCAGAAAAATTTCCGGAATACGATTTTTTTTCTCCGAAAATGTTGAGTTTCCACGACCGTACAATATTAGACGGAGCAGGTGATAGTTACCTGCGTGGCGGTGGGGGGGCCAGACTCGGCGCAATGGAAGAGGATTGTGCCGCCTACAATCGGCCCAGACAAGTTTTTGGGGCCTGCGCCGGGGCCGGTCTGTACCGGCGCACCTTGTTTGACAAGGTCGGTTTCTTTGACGAAGATTTTTTTGCTTACCTGGAAGATGTGGATTTGAATCTGCGGATCAACCGGTTCGGCAGCAGGGGATATTACGTGCCTGCTGCCCGGGTGTACCATATCGGCAGCGCAACGAGCGGCTCCAAGATCAATCCTTTTACCGTTAGGCTGTCAGCTCGAAATTCCTTATATCTCTTGTTTAAAAATTATCCTGTCTCACTGTTTATCCGCTTTTTGCCTGTGATTTTTATTTATCAGCTTTACTGGTTTCAGTTTGCCGTAAAAAAACAACAGGCACTTGCATATTTCCGCGGTATTTGGCAAGGCGTAAAAGCTTGGAAGCCCATGCGCAAAAAATATCATGAGCAGCTGGCTTGCCAGGAGGTATTATCAATAGAAGAATTTGCAGCCAGGCTGCGTGATGCAGAGATATCAACCATCACCTCCCTAATGCACAGAAGAAAGGCGGCAGGGAAGAAGAACGGTCTTTTTCAACTCTATCTTAGGTTTTTCTGCAGATGATACAACCCTGGGTTTATTTTTCGGTCACATATCTTGTGCGAAGCCTTAGGAAAGGGGTTTCAATAAAGGTGTAGCTGAGATATCCAATGGGAACCATGACAAAAAAAGTTAAAAATGAAAAACCCATTGCAAGGTAGATGTTGGACAGGTCAACAAGGCGGGTATGAATAAAATTAGAGACCTGGAAAACAATAAAAAAGTGACATAGATAGATGGAGTATGAATAGGTTCCGATCAAGGCGATAAACCGGGAGATTTTTCCTTTGGAATGGGAGAATGAATTATCATACCATGCAATTAACAGGGCATAGGCCAGACCCTCGATGGTTGGCATATAAATCCAGACAGGACTGGGAGATGGGTATGAGGGATTCATGTAAAACCCGCCAAGAGAATCAAAATGCCGGTAAAATAGGGCAAACAAAAACAGCACAAGGATGACCGGAAAATGCCTTCCGGAAATAACCTTTCTGAACCGGAAGGACAGAATGCCCAGTATGAATTGATCCACCCGCCCGATGATGGTCCAGTATGACAATGTCTGTATTTGTCCAAGTTCCTGGTACAAGATGATCCTTAAAACAACAGCGGCCATAAGAACTATTATAAGGGCGTATTTCCACTTTTTGCCCAGAAACAATAGAAGGGGAAGTAATAGATAAAAATGGAATTCCACTGTAATGGACCATCCCCCGTTGGGAAGGGTTGGCTTTATAAGCCCTTCCAGTATGCTTTTTCCAAATAAAATCATATCCCGGCCTGCAGCAAATTCTCTGACCCCGATAATGGCAATGACAAGTATCAAAATCGGTGCCAGGCGCAATACACGGTTCCATAAAAACTGTCTGTATATGATCTGACGGCCATCCAGAATTTTTGCAAAAAGATAGCCGCTCAAAACCATAAACAGGCCAACACCAGTATGCCCTTCCATTAGAATTGAGAGTGGAAAAATGGGGGGCAGGGCCTGGTGTCCGTTTCCAATATGTATAAAATGCCAGGTATACACAATGAATATGGCAAGGGCCCTGACATGATCCAGCCCGATATAGTATTGTCCAGTGGATGATTTCAACCGCTTGTTTCCTTTTTATCTATGATGGGCGAAATTTTCTGATTTTCAGCGTAAATATCATGACAGGCCCCATACTTCAACTTTTAATGACACAAGGCCTCAGGTAAAATGGATGGGCGCGGCACTTTTTGTACAGATCCCTGGGCGGGCTTATTGATTTTCCATGGTCTTTTATGGTATCAAAGCCCAATATAAATTTTTAGGATTACATAAAGGGTATTAATTATCATGTTTACCAAACTTGAACCATTGGAAAATTCCAAACACCAGGAGCTTCGGCTGTCCAAAACTCAGAAATTCGGATTTGCCACTAAAACAAATGCTGTCCAGCTCTCCTTTTCAGAAATCCAGCAGGCGTCACAGTTTTACCCCATCATATTTCCCTCTGATGGGTCCTGTATTCCAACAGCCATCATGGGGATTACAGAAAATCAGAATGTCTATGTTGACCCCCAGGGGCAATGGAAGGTCCCCTATGTGCCATTTGCCATCCGTATTTACCCTTTTGCCCTGGTTCCCATTGACGGCCAGGAAGATCAATTCGCCCTTTGCATTGATCCTGATGCCGAGCATTTTGCTGCGGGTATGGGCGAAACAATGTTTACGGCTGATGGTGAGATCAATGAATTTATTCAGGGTGTTTTAGATTCCCTTAAGGCCTATCACCAGGAACTTGTCACCACCAAAGCGTTATTCACGGCCTTGGCTGAAAAGGAATTGATCCTAGACCGGAAAATTGAATTTTCAGTCAACAATGAGGCCAAGAGTATTGACGGCTTTAAAGGGGTGGACATGGAAAAATTGATGACCATGGAAGATCGGAAGAGCGTCGTGTAGGGAAAGAGTGTGCCTCTATGTGTAG
>CAXHYW010000566.1:0-3454 GCA_964021475.1 uncultured Desulfobacteraceae bacterium
GAGATTCTCCGGAGTGACTGGAGTTCAGACGTGTGCTCTTCCGATCTGCATACCCGATCAAGGCACCGTATTTATAGACGGGTCCATGCTTTTCAATGGCGGCTATGGCCACCTTGTGGGCCGGGGGGATATCTGCGTTGCAGGTAAGTTCATGGGCAGATATTTTCTGTCCCTTGTCAAGTGCCGTCCGGGCGACGGCCACATTGTCCCGGCAATTAAGTTGTATGAGCTCTGAGGAGACATGGTTCATGGGTATATCCTTCTATATAAAAAAAATCGATTTACGGCCACAGCGATCTTCAGCTGCGGCCGTAAATAAACACAACTCAGAGTATTATCCCATCATATTGGGAACGAACATCACAAGCTGCGGAACAAAGGTAATCAAAAACAGGATGGCAATCATGATGACCAGAAACGGCAGCACGTATTGAATGATCTCGCTCAAGGGAATGTCTGCAATATTACAGGAAATAAACAGACAAATGCCCAAAGGCGGTGTCAGCATGCCAATGGCCAGGGCCGTTACCATAACAACACCAAAATGGACCGGATCAATGCCGAATTGTTTGATCACCGGCAAAAATACCGGGGAAAGAATGATCAATGAGGCCGTGGTTTCCATGAAGGTTCCCACCACCAGAAGCATGACGACAATCAGGCCGTAGAGAACCGCCGGTGAATCTGTCATGCTCACCAGATAGGTGGCCACACTCTGGGGAATCTGTTCCGCCGTTAAAATCCAGCCAAAAATATTGGCCGTGGCAATGAGCAGCATGACCGTGGAGGTGGTGACAGCTGATTTGGCAAACACCCTGGGCAGATCAGAAAGTTTTAGTTCCTTGTAGATAAAAAGCCCTGCAAACAATCCGTATAATGCGGCCACAACCGCCGCTTCCGTGGGGGTGAAGACCCCGCCCATGATACCGCCAAGGATGATCAACGGCATGATCAAGGCCCAGAAGGCCTCACGAAATGCCTTGCCCACCTGGGGCAGGGAGGCCCGCTTGTCCCGTTTGTATCCAGCCCGTTTGGCCAGAAAATAACTGGCCGTCATCAACCCGCCACCAATGAGAATACCCGGAACAAATCCGCCCATGAACATCTTACCGATGGACACCCCGCCGATGACCCCAAAAATAATCATGGGGATGCTGGGGGGGATGATCACGCCGATGGAACCGCCGGCCGCCTGGATGGCTGCGGCAAATCCTTTTTTATAGCCTTTTCGGATCATGGCCGGAATGGACACGGCACCCACGGCGGCCGTATCGGCTGCGGCAGCACCGGAGATGCCGGCAAAAAACATGGCGGCCAGAACCGCCACCATACCCAATCCGCCATAGATCCATCCCACCAGGGAATGGGCAAAGTCCACCAGGCGCTTGGAAATCCCGCCGGTATCCATGAGGCCCCCTGCCAGCATGAAAAAAGGAATGGCCATCAGGGGAAATGAGTCCGTGGCGGCAAAAAGCCGCTGGGCCACCAGAGTCAGTGGCAGGGTAGAGCCGAACTGAAGGGTGACAACCGATGCCACCCCGAGAGAAAAAGCAACAGGCATGCCAATGGCAAAACAGATAATCAAGGAAACAAAAAGAATGCTGCTCATGCGGCACCTCCTTCGGGGAGGTCAAAAATTGCCGCCCAGGTATTTCTCAAGGAATTCAGCAGCATAAAAGACGCCCCCACGGGAACGGCCAGATACGGATAGGTCATGGGAATCCCCATGGAAGCAGATTTCTGGAACTGCACCACATGAAGGATACGGATCCCCCAGATGATGACCACCCCAAGGAAAATCTGCATCAACAGATTCACCAGCACGGTCATGATTTTTCGCCCCCTGGGTGACAAGATCTTATCAATGAGGTCTATCCCCAGGTGAACATTGTATCTGACGCCCACGGCAGATCCCAGAAAGCTGATCCAAACGAACAAATAGCGCGCCACTTCCTCTGACCAGGTCAAGGGGTCATTGAGTACAAACCGATACCAGACCTGGGCACTCACCACCACCAGCATGATGGTTAAAATTATTGTCAATACCCAATCCAGGGTTGTATCGATTCCTTTTAGCAGGATGCCTATCATCCAATTACCCTCCTTAATACTGTTTTATCCCTTTTGTCCGTATGCATGAAACGCGGTCCAAAGACCGCGTTTCATATCTGTTTCATTTCAAGGGTCTTGTATTTAACGGATTATCGGCCTAGCTCCTTGAGGGTTTTATCAATGAGTGCCTGTCCTGCTGCTGCATCACCGCCACCGATATCTTTGGCAGCCGCCTTATAAACCGGCACCACTGCTTTAACAAATTCAGCTTTGTCCGGATGGGACACGATCATGCCATTGGAGACCAGTTTTGCCTCGGTGGTTTTATCCCCTTCAATGCTCAGGTTTCTTTCAAAATCCCTTGCAGAAGTGGCCGCGCTGATGATGATATCTTTATGCTCCTGGGACAAACCCTGGAAAAAGATTTCAGAAACCAACAGCATGGCCGGGCTGTAAAAATGGCCCGTGATGGCCAGATATTTTTGTACTTCATAAAACCTGCTGGCATCAATATTGACCAGAGGGTTTTCCTGGGCATCAACGGTTCCCTGCTCAAGGGCGGTATAAAGTTCGCCAAATGCCATGGGAAGAGGGCTTGCACCCAGTGACTTCATGGTTGCAATAAACAGGCTGTCTTCCATTACACGAATTTTAATCCCCTTCATGTCTTTCAGGGAATCGATGGGACGAACATTATTGGTAATATGACGAAATCCGTTTTCATACCATCCCAGGCTGCGGATACCGATGGCAGGAAATTTATTTGCAATCTGTGTTCCAATCTCACCGTCCAAAATTTTATAGGCCTCATCCCTGTTCTTGAAAAGAAAGGGCAGGTTCAACAGTTTGATCTCCGGAACAAAATTGCCCAAAGGGCCTGTGGAGGTCAGGGTCATCTCAAGGGTTCCCAGCTGAAGACCTTCAACGGCATCCCTTTCAGAACCGAGCTGGGCTGCGGGAAAAATCTGGACTTCCAGTTCCCCATGGCTTTTTTCTTTTACAATGTCTGCAAAATGCTTAAGGCCGATATTGTAAATATGGGTAGGCTGGGTGGTGCTGGATACCTTGATGATTTTTGCCTTGGCAAACGCCGGAGCCGCCGCAAGCAAAACACTTAATACTGCTACCACACCCAGTTTTGTCAGTTTACTTCGCATGTTCATTGGAAAATCTCCTCAAAAAAATTAATTTAATTAAAAGACCACTATTATATATCCTTAATAATATCCATACCGGTTTTATTTTTTTCCAAGATTCTATCCAGAACCGAATATTAAGATATCTTAAGTGTATAATCCATCAAACTTAAAGTTCATCCCTAGGTTTTCATCAGCGCTTTAAATTTTTCTTCTTCCCAGATCGGAAGAGCGTCGTGTAGGGAAAGAGTGTGCCTCTATGTGTA
>CAXHYW010000567.1:0-3446 GCA_964021475.1 uncultured Desulfobacteraceae bacterium
ACATCGGTATTTCCAAACGCATTGAAGATGAAACGGAAAGAACCCGGCTCAAGGAGTTGTTGTTGTCCATCCGGGAAAATAAGTTCGGCTATATCTTCAGAACCCAAGCCCAGGGCATTGACCAGGAAACCATTAAAAATGAGATGGACTTTCTAAACAACACCTGGGAGGATATCATGACCAAGAGCCGGTCTGTTTCAGCCACGGCCCTGGTATACAAGGACCTGACCGTCACCTTCCGGGCAGTCCGAGACCTTCTGGCCAATGAAGCAGACAAATTGGTGATTGACTCCCGGGAGGAATACGAAAACGTCCAAAACTTTTTGCAACGGCTCATGCCCGATGTAAACTTAAGCGTGGAACTTTACCAGGGCCGGGAATCTATTTTTGATGCCTATAATATTGAAGCCGACGTGGCAAGAGCACTCAAGAAAAAAGTCTGGCTCAAATCAGGCGGCTATATTGTAATAGAACAGACCGAAGCCCTCATCGCCATTGATGTCAACACGGGCCGGTATGTGGGCAACCACAATTTTGATGAAACCATATTGAAAACCAATCTGGAAGCGGTTAAAGAAATCGCCTACCAGATACGATTGCGCAATATCGGCGGCATCATCATCATTGATTTCATTGACATGAAAAAAGAATCCCACAAGGAAAAGGTGATGTCCCGGATGAACACCGCCATGAAAAAGGACAAAAGCCAAACCAACATCCTTCCTTTAACGGAACTTGGCCTGGTTCAGATGACAAGGAAACGAACCCGGAGAAACCTGAATCGAACCCTGTGCGAACCCTGTTTTTACTGCAACGGAAACGGCCATCTGCTGTCGGGAAAATCCATCTGCCATAAAATATACAGGGATCTTGTTTCCGAAGCCGCTGATATCATGGGCAATCGATTTACCGTAAAGGTCCACCCGGAGATTGCTCAACTTCTCCACGGCAGTGAAAAACATTTGATTGCCTCCCTGGAAAAACAATTTTCCAAACCCATTATCATCTACCCGGAGCCCCATTACCACATTGAAGAATACCACATTTTTGAATCCCTTGTGAAATAAGAAACCATTTGAATCAGGTTCATTCTTGACTTTCCCAGGAGAAAAAGGTAAAGTCTTGTGTTTATGGCAGTTAGCTCAATAATTAACAAACCAACTTATAGCAAACCAACTTAGTTAAGGATTATGATTTTATGAAACGAACATTTCAGCCAAGCAATAGAAAAAGAACAAGAAAGCACGGTTTTCTCAAAAGAATGTCCACCACTGGTGGTAGACGGGTTATCAATGCAAGACGCGCAAAAGGAAGAAAGAAACTTACGGTTTAATAAAGGGATTTATTGAATAACTTTTCTTTACCCAAAGAGGCGAGACTCCTAAAAAGGGGCCAGTTTTTAACGCTTTCGAGACAAGGGCAAAAGATACACACGGGTTTTTTTATAGCAGCCGCCCTTGAAGGGACCGGCAAATGCAATCGAATTGGAATTACCGTATCTAAAAAAGTGGGGAATGCAGTAGCACGTAACCGGATTAAACGACTTGTAAGGGAATATTTCAGGCACAACAAAGATTTCATTCCGGGAACAAGGGACATAAATATCATTGGACGGAAAAGTCTGACGACGCTATCCAACAAACAAATTATTGAGAAGCTTGATAAACTTTTTACAAAGATAGCAGCACACTATTATGGTTAAACAGCTATTATTAATATTTATTAAATTTTATCAATTTTTTATATCACCTCTGACAGGACGGAATTGTAGATTTTATCCGACCTGTTCGGCATATGCGTTTGAAGCGGTTGCAAAACACGGTAGCCTCAGGGGCACAGCCCTTGCTGTTAAAAGAGTTTTGCGTTGTCATCCATTCCATGCCGGAGGATATGACCCGGTCCCATAATTAATCCGTAGCGGCATAACTGTTTTCCTCTTCTTTGTTATGAAAATCCTTACAATTTTCAAGTTTTAGGAGAGAAAATGGATGAGCAAAAAAGATTATTATTAGCGGTGGTGCTTTCCGTGGTGGTCCTTGTGGGCTACCAATATTTTTTTACAGCACCCGCCCAAATTAATAATCCGACCCAGGAAGTCCAGAATCGGGAAGCCAACCAGGCGAATACCCAGACAAACAATCCCGTATCAAATTATGCGCAAGGGGCTGGAAACCAGGGCCAGACAGTTCAAAACAATCAGGGAGTCGCGGCAGTAAAAGACTATCGGACCATTTTGGTGTCCACCCCCCTATATGAGCTTGCCATATCCGAACACATGGCAGCCGTCAATAGTTTCGAACTAAAAGGTTATAAAGAAACCAATCAGAAAAACTCTCCTTTAAAACAATTGGTTGCAGAACAATTGGTTGCCGGCACCCTGTCCGTTAACATGGAAGGGGGAACCATCCTTGGACTGGACAACGCTGTTTTTTCCGCTGAAACAGATAGCAGTTCGGTCAGTCTGGCTAAAGGGGAAAAAACCATTGTTTTCTCATGGATGAGTTCCCAGGGAATTTCCGTTAAGAAGATTTTCACCTTCAGGGCAGATTCCTTTCTCATTGATTGCAATATCCTTATCCAGAATGGCTCGAGTATGCCCATCAATGATTCCATTGTCATTTCCATGCCCGGATTCTATGACGATGAGGTAAAAAAACAATCCCGCTTTGCCTTTCAAGGACCCATCGCATTTATCAACGACAAGTATCAAGACATTGCGCCGGATGATATCGAAGACCAGGACACCTATACCGGCACCATCGACTGGGCCGGTTACACCAGTCAGTACTTCATGACCGCTGTCATGCCCCAAACCCCCATGACGGCCAAACTCAAACTATCCTTTGCCAATGATATTGCCATCAACCGGTTTGTCCAGAAAATAGATCGGCTGGACCCGGGAAAACAGGGCCAGTACGACTATACCTATTATATGGGCCCCAAAAGCTATAAGCTGTTAAGTAAATACGATAACAAGCTGGCAAAAGCGATTAACTTCGGCTGGTTTGATATCATAGCCAAACCGCTTTTGATCATCATGAATACGATCCATGACTTCATTCCCAACTATGGTATTGCCATTATTTTGCTGACCATTCTCATCAAACTTGTTTTCTGGCCCCTGGGCACAAAAAGCTATAAATCCATGAATGAGATGAAAAAAGTCCAGCCCCTGATGATGGAATTGAGGGAAAAATACAAAAACGACAAAACGCGGATGAACCAGGAAGTGATGGGCTTGTATAAAACCTATAAGGTGAATCCGGCTTCAGGCTGTTTGCCATTGCTGGTTCAAATGCCCATATTCTTTGCCCTTTACCGCATGCTTTACCAGGCCATTGAACTGCGGCACGCCCCTTTTTTCGGATGGATCAAAGATCTGTCGGCTCCGGACCGGCTCTTCAATTTTGATTTTACCATTCCCTTTATGGACGCACCCGCCGGTA
>CAXHYW010000568.1:0-3443 GCA_964021475.1 uncultured Desulfobacteraceae bacterium
TCCCCATGTAAAACAGGCGTATTTGGGGATTTAAGGATGGATGTATTTTAAAATTGGTTTATAATGACCTGTTTCTCGACCGAGAGGAATCCTGATAATTCATTGGAGCATAGTTATGGAAAAACAACTTTGGATAGGGGGAAAATATATCCCCACAGACACTTACCAGCCCCTGTGAGCCAGGTGAAGACTCAACAAACTTCAAAAAATGGGTTTAAATGCACACCCAAAAGCCTGTGCCTTTTAGTCAAAAACAAAGAAAATAATAAAGAGAAAATTAAGGAGAGTATGATGTTGTTCCATATGCCGGTAAAACTTTATTTTGGCCCCGGGGAGATTCAAAATCTAAAAAGAATACTGGACCAGGACCTCTTGGTGAAAAATCCTGTTGTCATCACGGACAAGGGGATTGTGGGGTCGGGTCTGCTGAAGATTGTGACAGATATACTGCCCGGGGTAAGGGTGTTTGATACCATTGAAGCAAATCCCAAGTCTGATACCATCAATGATATTGCCCGGGAGCTGCGGCAGATCAAACCGGATCTGATCATTGGTCTTGGGGGGGGTAGTCCTTTGGATGCGGGCAAGGCGCTTGCTTTGTTGGCAACAAATGAGGGGTCGATTGAAGCGTTTGAAGGCCGGGAAAAATATGTTAATGACCCGTTGCCGTTTCTGGCCATTCCCACCACCTGCGGCACGGGCAGTGAAGTGACCTGGGTGTCGGTGATCACCGATGTGAACAGAAAATTTAAAATGAGTATCAAGGGGCCCAAAATGTATCCGGCTGTTTCCATTGTGGACCCGGACCTGATCAAAACCCTGCCTAAATCCATTATTGCCTCCACCGGGTTGGATGCGCTGACCCATGCCGTGGAAGCCTATTTGTCAAAACCAGCTACCCTGATTACCGATACCAATGCCCTTCGTGCGGTGCAATTAATTTTGGGGGCAGTGGAAGGTGCGTTCACGGATATTGAAAACAATCATCTGGACCGTGAAAACCTTATGGTTGGATCCACCATTGCCGGATTTGCCTTTGGCAATTCCGATGTAACGGCGGTTCACTGTATTTCCGAATCCATTGGGGCACTTTATGATGTGCCCCACGGGGTGGCCAATTCCATTTTTCTTCCCCATGTGTTGGCTTATAATCTTCCAGCTTGTGTGGAAAAAATGGCAGATCTTGCCCGGAAAACGGGGTTTGGAGCACCGGATGGTCCGGCAGACGACAGCCTGGTTGCCCAATTGTTTATTGCCCATATACGGGATCTTTCAACCCGGCTTGCAATCCCTGGGTTCAAAGAGTTGAACATTGCCAGGGATCAGTTTGAAACCATTGCAGACATGTCCGTTGCCAATAATTCAAATCCGTCCAACCCAAGGTTACTGGATCGAGAAGATTATCTGAAAATACTTGAAAATGCATTTGAATAGGGTGTATACCCAATGGTCTCAGATTTCAACGAGTTTGAACCCTGGGACCGCGATGCATTGTAAAAAAAAAGAAAACTTAAAGTATAAATGATAGGGAGTGTGTATGGATTTTAATCCCTGTATGAAACATCAGCTTATCTCCAAGACGGTTCGGGAGTTTGCAGAAAATGAGATAAAACCCATGGTTGCCGAACTGGACCGGGAGGCAAGGTTTCCCCAGGAAATTGTTGAGAAGATGAAACCTTTGAATTTTTTTGGACTCCAGGTTCCCAAACGCCTTGGGGGGGCGGAACTGGATACCATCAGCTATGCCATTGTGGTGGAAGAATTGTCCCGGGTGTCCGCAGCTCTGGGGCTTTGCGTGACCGTTCACAACAGTGTGGGGATCTACCCTATTTTGGAATTTGGCACCCAGGAACAGATTGATCGCTTTGTTCCGGCCATGGCCGCAGGGGACAGCATTGGTGCTTTTTGCCTCACCGAGGCCAATGCCGGGTCCGATGCCGGTGGGGTGGAAACCAGTGCCAGGCAAACAGATGACGGGTATGTGATCAACGGCACCAAAATCTTTGTTACCAACGGGGGGGTGGCTGGTACCATCCTGGTTTTTGCCGTGACCGAAGGGCAGAACAGCGTTGCCAATGTGTTTATTGTGGAAAAGGAGAGACCCGGGTTTCTGGTGGGGGAGATAGAAGATCTTTGCGGCATGCGTGCCAATCCTGTATCATCTTTGTTCTTTGAAAACTGTAAGGTCCCGAAAGAAAACCTTTTGGGAAAACCCGGCCAGGGATTAAAAATAGGGCTGAAAGGTCTTGATACCGGTCGGATCGGCATTGCGGCCCAGGCGCTTGGCATTGCCCAGGCGGCCTATGAAAATTCTGTTTCCTATGCCAAGGAGCGCCAGCAGTTTAATAAACCCATCTCCCGTTTTCAAACCATTCAGAATTATCTGGCGGACATGGCCACAAATATTGATGCCGGGCGTCTTTTGCTCCACAGGGCAGCCGCCTTAAAGGACAAGGGCGTTCCTTTTTCCGCCCAGGCCTCCATGGCCAAACTCTTTTGCAGTGAAACCGCCAGGAATGTCACGGACATGGCGGTTCAGATTCACGGCGGGTACGGATACTCTAAGGAATATGATGTGGAACGGTATTTCCGGGATGCCAAGGTGACACAAATTTATGAAGGCACCAGCGAAGTCCAGAAGATGGTCATTGCCAGACATATTCTGACCCAACCTAGCTAAAATATAAATAGCTAAAATATAGATAGCTAAACCATATGAAAATTAGGGCGAGACAATGAAACTATTTAAGATAATCATATGTATCAAACAGGTGCCCATGGTATCCGAGCTTCCCTGGAATGCCAAAACCGGCACCCTGAAGCGGGAACTTGCCCAGGGCATGATGGACCCTTCCTCAAGGTGTGCCCTTGAAGCGGGGCTTCAGATCAAAGAAGCGCGGGCAAGGCAAGGCGGCCAAACCCAGATTACCGTTCTTTCCATGGGGCCTCCCATGGCCGCAGAAATTCTTTTCCAGGCCAAGGCCCTGGGAGCAGACATTGGGGTGCTGCTTTCCGATAGGAGAATGGCCGGAGCAGATACCTTTTTGACTTCTTTTATTCTGGCCGAGTTTATCAAAAATCAAGAGCCCGACGTGGACCTGGTATTGTGCGGATGCCAGACCAGTGACAGCGAAACCGGCCAGGTGGGACCCCAGCTGGCAGGAGATTTGTCCATCCCGGCCCTGGGATATGCGTCTGATATAAAATTGCTGGGGAATCTTATAAGGGTCCAGCGCCATGTGGATGATTTTTTTGAGGTTCTTGAAATGGATCTTCCCGGGCTTGTCACCATTGACCATGGCGCCTATACCCCCCGGTATACCTCCCTTGGCGGGGTTCAGGACGCATTTGGGGATACCGATATCATCCGGGTGGATGCAAAAGACTTGGGGTTGGATGAAAATTTTAATGCCTTAAAGGATTCCCCCACCCGGATTTTGGAT
>CAXHYW010000569.1:0-3442 GCA_964021475.1 uncultured Desulfobacteraceae bacterium
ACCATTGATTCCGGGAATACCAGCTGGATGCTTATTTCCACCGCCCTTGTTTTATTGATGATGCCGGGCCTTGCCATGTTTTACGGCGGCCTTGTTCGAGCTAAAAATGTTTTGGGCACCATGATGCACACCTTTGTTGCCATGGCCGTCATCGGGGTGTTATGGATCATTTGTGGATATTCATTAACCTTTGGGAAAAGTATCCTGGGCGGATTCGTCGGGTGGAATCCGGATTATTTTTTTTTAAGAGGTATTGATGAAACCATCACAAATGGCATCCCTGAATATATTATTGCCATGTTCCAGGGTAAATTTGCCATCATCGCCCCTGCCTTGATCAGTGGTGCCCTGGCGGAAAGGGTTTACCTAAGAGGGTATATTCTGTTTATTTCACTTTGGTTTCTTGTTGTCTACAGTCCGTTATGCCATTGGATCTGGGCGCCTGACGGATGGCTTTTCAACGCCGGGGCAGCCGGAGTTATCGACCTTGCAGGCGGTCTTGTGATTCACGTCTCTGCTGGCATAAGCGCCCTGGTTGTTGCCATTTATCTTGGTCCGAGAATCGGACATCCTAAAATCGGTATCCGGCCGAACAATCTGGTCATGACCTTGATGGGCGCAGGCCTTCTATGGGTGGGATGGTTTGGGTTTAATGCAGGCTCCACCCTCCAGAGCGGGTTAGATTCCGCAAGGGCGTTGGCCATGACCCAGATTTCCGCTTCCACAGGTGCGCTGGTCTGGTTGGCCATTGAAGGATTCCTATACAAAAAGGCATCCGCCCTTGGCTTTGCTTCCGGTACCCTGGCCGGTCTTGTGGTCATCACACCGGCAGCTGCCGTGGTTCAGCCCGTCGGTGCCATGGTGCTGGGATCCGCCTCGGCCTTGGTCTGCTTTTATGCCTTGCAGCTAAAAATCAAGCTGGGATATGACGATACCCTTGACTGTTTTGGTATTCATGGTGTCGGTAGTGGGTTGGGGGTCATTCTGTTATGCTTTTTTATCCGGGATTCATGGCTGGCATCTGCTTCAGAAGCAGCCGGGAGAACCTGGACCATATTTGATCAGCTTCTGATTCAACTCAAAGGAATGGGGGTAACCATTCTTCTGGCGGGGATTGGCACTTTTATCATCTGTTTTATTGTTGACAAGACCGTTGGTTTCCGGCTTGACCCGGAAGAAGAGTTCATTGGAATGGATCAGACCCTGCATGGTGAAAGAGGATATGATTTCTCCTAAAAGCATTTTTTGATCAACTCTTTTGGTCAACTCCTTTGACCTGTCCCGGATCATTCCGGGGCAGGTCTTAAAAGACCCTGGACACAGGATTTTATAATTGTCCAGGGTCACCCACCCGTTCTTTTTATCCGATTCGTTTATCCGATTCGTTTGTCTGGGAACAGGGCCATGATATCCGTTTCCGTGGCCTTGCAGATGCCCCGTTCGGTGATAAATCCTGTCACCAGCCGGGAAGGCGTCACATCAAAGGCATGGTTGGCCGCTTTGCTTGTTTCCGGCGGCACCAGCACAGATTGGATTTTGCCGTTTAAAAGGCCCTGGACATACCGGATTTCATCCGGGTCCCGTTCTTCAATGGGGATGTCTTTTACCCCGTCTGTGATGCTCCAGTCAAAGGTGGAGGAGGGAAGGGCCACATAAAAAGGAATGTCATTATCCCTGGCGGCCAGGGCCTTTAAATAGGTCCCAATTTTATTGGCCACGTCCCCTGCCCGGGTGGTCCGGTCGGTTCCCACAATGACCAGGTCCACCATCTTGTGCTGCATGAGATGGCCCCCGGCATTGTCTGTTATCACGGTGTGGTTGATCCCGTGTTTACCCAGTTCCCATGCCGTGAGGCGGGCACCCTGGTTCAAGGGTCTTGTTTCATCCACCCAGACATGGAGGTCAATGCCATTGTCAAAGGCGGTGTAGATGGGAGCTGTGGCCGTGCCATACTCCACACAGGCAAGCCATCCTGCATTGCAGTGGGTGAGAATGTTGACCGGTTCTCCGTTTTTTTGTTTGCTGATCTCTTGAATGATGGAGAGACCATATTCGCCAATCTTCTGGCAGTTAACGGCTTCTTCCTCCACCACTCCCAGGGCTTCGGTTAAAGCGGCTTTTACCCGGGCTTCGTAGGAAATTTCTTTTAAGACCACATCCCGGACCCTGTCCACTCCCCAGAACAGGTTCATGGCAGTGGGTCTGGCATCCTTGAGTCGGGTGCATTCTGCCTCAAGATAAGTATTGTCCGTCCCCTTGTTGCTAGCCTGAACCAGGCTGACATATACCCCAAGGGCGCCGGTGGCACCGATGAGAGGGGCTCCTCTGACGTACATATCCTTGATGGCACGGATAACATCATCCACCGTGTTTAAATCTTCGATGACCAGTTCATGGGGAAGAAGCCGTTGGTCAATGATTTGAACGGTTTTGGATCCTGTATCAAACCAGATGGGTCTCATCTCTCGTCCATCCACTCGCATATTGTTTTTCTCCAGTATGTAAATATTATTTAAAATTTTGGTTAGATCTAAAAATTTTTTATGAAATTATCCGCTTCCCTGATGGAAAGGTTCATGTCCTCAATCAGGGCTGAGACCTCCTGTTCAATGGATAGAATCTCGCCGCCCAGGGAACCTACGGCTTTTGCGTTGAGGTTATGTTTCAGGTAGAGGGTATAATCCTTGAGCTTTGTTAAGACCGGGTACATGCCCCGGGTGGACTTGTTCATGGTACGTTCCAGTTGTTTATATCGTGTTTTTGCATCGGACAGGGATTTTTTGCTGGAGACTTTGAGTCGGGTGTCATTGATCTGTTTGATTTCACCTTCCCATTCGCTAAACAGATCCGATGCCACCTGTTCCACTGTATTGATCCTTTTTTCAATCTGGGCTGCCCTGGCATCACAGTCTTCGTAGCTGTCCTTGAGGTTTTTGTAAAATGTTTCCAAATCGCCGCCGTCAAAGGCGTAGAGTTCTTTGATCCGGGTGAGGGCATCCTTGAATTCTTCCTGGGCCTTGGTCTGACTTTCTTTCACATCGCCCACATCGTCCACAAGAATATGTCGTTTTTCCTTGCCTATTTTTTCCATAGCAGAATAATAGGCCGTGCTGCACCCGGAAAAAAATAGGAATCCGCAGATGATTATCAATGCGCTTGCTGTTGGATTAAGGCTGTTTTTTTTCATTCAATAGTGCTCCCTATACCAATGAGGTTGGCTTGATTTTAAGTATTAAACATTCCTTATACCAGATCGCCTGGATTTATTTAATCATTTTTTTGATCATCACTCCGGGCTGCCATTGGTGGGGGGGACCTCTTTGTCATAAATATTTTTAAAGCCAGACGAATTGACATTTTTCGTTTCCTTTGAGATGCTTGAAACGTATCCTATCCCAATGGGATTCTTTCTTTAGGACAAAACCCTTGGAAATATAAGTTT
>CAXHYW010000570.1:0-3440 GCA_964021475.1 uncultured Desulfobacteraceae bacterium
CAACATTTACATCTTCATCGCAGTATCCAAGGGTTTCAAAATCCTCAAAAGAACCGACGATTCCCTCGGCCAGACAAAACCCGGCAACATGGGCAAGTTCTTCACCGGGCGTTCGCATAACCATGGTATAAGCCTTACCCTGCACACGAATTGAAAGGGGCGTTTCCTGGATCAAACCCAGACTGATTTGATCCTGTTCTCCGCCTGAAAATATATCGATTGTACGCTTTTTATAACCTGTCACTGGCCCACCTCTTCGGGATTAAACGCCTTTTCCAAAGCCACAAAGCGGAAATCTGCATTCCTTGCAATTCAGACAAAGTCCACCATGACCTAAAAATGCCAACTCTTTTTTGCCGATATGTTCACCTGCCATTATTCTTGGCAGTATCAGGTCTAAGGCTGTAATCCTGTGGTACAGCCCACAGCCTGGGACACCCAAAAGCGGTATATCATTGATATATCCCACAAGGAACATTGCCCCCGGCAGTACTGCAGTCCCGTAATGCACCTCTGTTGCACCCGCCTGGCGGATACCCATTCTTGTCACGTCATCGGGGTCCACACTCATACCACCGCTTAATATAATGAGGCCACACTCTGACTCCAGGCATTTTAAAATAGTTTTTTTGATCAGGTCGGAATCGTCGGGCACATATTCCACACTGGATATAAAGGAACCAAGATCTTTGATTTTCTTTGACAAAATTGGAGCAAACTTATCTTCAATCAGGCCGTCATACACCTCGTTGCCTGTAATAATCAGTCCTGTCTTAAGATTTTTTAACGGTTTAACACGGATAAGACCATTCCCTATACCGGCACCAATCTGGGCAGCACGTTCAATAGCGGGTCTTTTCATAACCAAAGGAATTGCCCGGGTGGCAGCCACCAGATCCCCTTTTTTGACAAGACCATGATTATGCTGGGTGGCGCACATCACTTCTTCAACCAGGTTGAATGCAGCCAAAGATGCAATATCGACACAAAGAATACCGTCAAATTCGGCATGGAAGGTAATCTTTCCTTCTTTTGGGGTATTCTCCCATTTTATCCCAACACCCGCCAGACCTTTTGCCAGAAGCTCCACTGCCTGGTTTTCATGGATCTCATCCTCTTCCATCTCCAACAGATAGAGATGATTTTTACCCAGTTTTTGAAGATGACAGATATCTCCATCACAAACGGTATGACCTTTTCTAAATGCAGGCCCCTTAAATTCACCCGGTCTGATTTCAGTAATATCATGGGCAAGTTGGGAGCCGACTGCTTCATGAACAGGCACTTTTGTCAGCATGCAATTTCTCCTTTATCATCATAAAAAATTATGGTTTCCATCATACAGCTGTTTGAATCGGCAATGTTAATTTTGATTCGCAATTCATATGCCCCAAAGATATTTCATAGGCGTCTGAAAAATAAACATCCTTGGTGCAGGGCCGACAGACAGGTACATTGTCAATCATCACCTCTCGATGATCACGGACCACCTGGCCGCACCGGCTGCATATGATTTTGCTGCGGGTCGGGCCTGGCATATCATAATCGTTAAGCTTTGCCCTTACCGCCTGTACCCTGAACAAAACAGAATCGGGCATGAGCTTGTATGCCGCCAGCTGCTGGGCTGCTTTTCCTTCAATTTCCGGAGCGTAAACCTGTGCAAGATCTCTTGCGTCTTCAGTGGAGACAATCCGGAATGCCCTTTGAGTTTCAAGATTAAGGAATGTAGCGGCCATAATCCCGTAATTCATAAATTTCAAGCTCCGCCTGCCCAATTTTACGCCTGTGACATGGGCCACGGCGTCCCCTGCACACCGGTCCATTTCAAGATACACAATGAGCTTTTTTATTTGAGTACGGCTTTGGGGATCATCCAACCCGATCAGGCGACACCCTAACATGGCCATACGGACACCGATCACCTGGCCGGGACATAAATGACCGTGTATTTCTGCTGATTCAGCTAAAAGGGTTTCAAAATCTTTTTGAGTCATCATTTATTCCCTCTAAAACATTTGGATGGGGGGCTCTCCCAAAGGTTCCAGAAGAGCCCCTCTATGCAGTTTTTTTAAATTAACAATATTCAATCAAACAGTGGAATGACTTAATGGCGGAGAATAGAGAGCCGATTTAAACAACACCATCTTAAGACCAAAATCTCCTATCAGTTCCGCGATAGCCACAAGAAGCAGTACAAAGACAGCCGTGGAACCGGTTAAGGCCAAAAGCCCAGCTGCGATAATTCCCACAAGCACAACATATCCCAGGAACCATTTTTGATGTTCGCCAAAAAGCAATTGCCGAACAGTTGCCATACCCGTGCTACTATTGTAAGCCGTGCCATGGAGCATACTTAAAATCGATATTAAAGTAATCGCAATGAGGACCAATTCTGCTGTTTTCAAGAGATGTAAAGCAGCGGGATCTGCAGCCAAAAAGGAGTTGACGCCAAAAAGAAGCGTTATCGTTACGCCACCCATAAGCCCATAAACAAGGCTTATTACCGGCATTAAACCGGTGTTCCACAAAGGAAGGGATGGAGAATGGGACAGAACATACCCCAAATAAATCATCACAATAAAAGTACCGGTCATTGCCAGGAAGAATACAATACCTCCCAAGGCAGGGCCAAATATTGCCCATTTCAGATTTACCATATGCAAAAAGCCAAACCCAGTGAACAGGATCGCCCCCACAATACCGCGGCTTATCCATGCGGTTCGCACATTCATGATAGCCCGCCAAAATCTTAAGGGTTGTCCAAGATGCATGAAAAGAGCCGCTGGTTTGAAAAAAGTAGTCAGAATCCAACCAAAAATCATACCGGGCATGTAATTATAAAATGCCGAGACAAAAAATGTACCGGCTCCCACATCGCCAAAGAAAAATGCCAAAGCGATTTTCCAGCCCCATGCATCCTGCTTTCTATACCCGACTCTATATTCATCACCCACAATATCATACGTTCTTAAAGGCATAATTCCCTCCTGTTCGTTTTCATGTTAATCAACATAAAAAACTTTTGGTTTAGTATTCAGTTCGGCCAGAGCCTGATACCCTTTTCTTGCCTGGATCAGCTTGCGAGGTTCACTGTTTGGGTCGTTAAGATCTCCAAAAACCCGGGCCTCTGTGGGGCATGTGGTGGAGCATGCAGGAAGAAGCCCCTGGCCAACCCTCTCATGGCAAAATGTACACTTTACAGCGGTTCCAATGGTAAATCGCGGGTACCCCTGGGTTTCAAAAGGTGTAAGATCTCCGCTTTTATGGAGCCCGGCTTCAAACGTTTCCGCTTTGAGTTTCGCCCTTTTTTTATAGGGGCAAGCCACGATACAAGCGCCGCATCCGATACATTTGTCATCATCCACCAGCACGATTCCTTCATCCGTTATATAGGTGGCTGTGGTAGGACACACCCTTGCGCAGGGAGCATCTTCGCAGTG
>CAXHYW010000571.1:0-3438 GCA_964021475.1 uncultured Desulfobacteraceae bacterium
CCCAAAATAGTGAATATGAATTTCCCGTAATTATTGGGAAGCATTATATTGCAGCATATATAGACGTCAATGGCGATGGTGAGCATCAGCCTGGGGAACATCGGAATTTTTACGGCGAGCCAACACCCGTTGAAGTAGTGGCAAACTCAGAAATTATGCTTGATCCCATCACTATAAGTGGGTCGGCTCCAACTCTTTCCACTGAGTTTAAGCCCGTGGATAGACGTCTTGCTATCTGGAAAAACATTGGCGTACCCATTTCGATGGATGATCCAAGACTTAATCAAAAGAATTATAGTATGGGATTATGGAAACCTTTTAATTTCCTTGAACTTGCAGAGGGCGGTCTCTTTTTCCTGCAAAAATACGAAGATAGCAAAATCCCCATCATATTTATCCATGGTGCTCTTGGGGGACCAACAGTCTGGGAACCGATAATTGATATCTTGGACACAACGCAATTCCAACCCTGGGTGATTTACTATCCCACCGGATTACGAATTGATTCCATCAGTGATTATCTGGTTCAAGCCATGACCATACTGGAGGAGCGGTATCACTTTAAGCAGTTTTTTGTCATCGGTCACAGCATGGGTGGTTTGGTAACAAGATCTTTTGTTAAAAAATATGTTGAACTATCCCCTGCAAATATTGATAAGTTGAGATTGGTTATGACGATTAACAGTCCACTGGACGGGGTTCCTTCGGCTGGATTAGGGGTAAGGAATTCTCCCATTGTCGTTCCATCTTGGCGTGATGTCGAGCCGGAAAGTGAGTTCTTGCAAAAAATCCATGCCTGGAATTGGCCCAGGGAACTCCCTTATCATCTTTTCATTTCATATATTCAGGGGGAGAGTGGGGATGGGGTCGCTTCTCTCCAGAGCCAGGCTCAATTGAAATTGCAGTTAGAAGCGACTAGGCTCTATGTATTTAACAATGAGCATTCTGAGATAATTAAGAATAAAACCTTTCATGACCTGATGAATACTATCCTGGACAATGCATCTGTCCAGAAGAACAATGGGGTTATTGATAATAATCCCAGCAAGGAAGATTAACATATAAAGACCACGTCAGTCGATTTTGATATGCGGCGTGCTGCCACCGGTGACACGATCATTTGACAACAAGGGATTCAGGCTTGCCTGAATCCCTTGTTGTTTTTGTTCGGGTGTTGTTTTTTTTTGTTTTAGAACGGCCAGAAACTGTTGTCTTCCCAGACTCTTGCCATGAGTGATTCCTGGATGTCCATGAGTTTTTCAAGATGGGTTTTTTCCCAGCCAGACAGCCAATTGTACAGTTTTTTCTCCTCGGGGTCCGTGGCTTCCTGGGCCCGTTGGGCATACAAATTCACCGCTTTTTCCTCAAACCCAATGGCCGCGGTAATGGCGGTTGACTCAAAACCCGCGGCATTGATATTCTTTTTGACGGCATCGCTTAAGATATCCGGCGCTGTCACGGAACTTTCATCATTCTTAAAAGTTCCCGCCATGAATTTACCGTCTTTCATAAAGGCTTTGAACTGTTTTTCAAGAATATCCATGTGTTCCTGCTCGTCTTCCACAAGAGATTGAAAAAACTCTTTCACCTCTTTGTTGTCTGCATGGGCTTTGGCTGTTTCGTAGAGGGCTTTGCCCTGGCGTTCCATGAGAAAGGCGCTTTTCAATATATTCAGGGTACTTGATTTGTCCATGGGCATCTCTCCTGTGCGTTGATGGTAGAGTAAATGAAAAAAGAGTACATCATGTCCGGTCTAATTTCAAGCAGACCCGCAAGGATCCTCTAAAAAAAAAATTTACTGCTTAAGCGATTGCAAAAGAAATGGAATTTTTATAGGGTGTGCCTAAATTTTATTATGGGGAAGATCAATTTTTTATGGGAACCATTGATATTATCGTGATTGCAGTCGGGCTTGCAATGGATGCCGCTGCCGTTTCTCTTGCTGCTGCCGCAGGAGGGTTTGCCAAGGACGGACGGGCTGTGTTCCGGCTGGCCTTTCACTTTGGGTTGTTTCAGTTTATCATGCCGGTGATCGGCTGGTTTCTGGGGGTCGGGTTCGTCTCTTATCTCAAGGCCTTTGATCACTGGATCGCCTTTGGTCTGCTTTTGTTTGTGGGGGGGCGCATGGTTTTATCCGGAATGGACACCTCAGAAAACCCGCTTAAAAAAGATCCCTCCAGAGGCATGACCATGGTGATGCTCAGCATTGCCACCAGCATTGATGCCCTGGCTATTGGCCTAAGCCTTGCCATGATGGATGTGAATATCTGGTATCCCAGCGTGATGATCGGTATTATCACCGCAGGAATCTCCCTTGCGGCCATCGGGGTTGGAAAACGACTGGGTGTTCTGTTTGGCAAGCGTATGGAAATTTTCGGCGGGTTGATTCTGGTATTTATTGGTTCCAGAATATTGTATCTTGAGTTTTTTGCATGAGCAACCATTTGCCAGGCACCATAAACCCATGGAATGAACCCCTGGAATGAATAGGACGAAATTAAAAACAATGAGATGCTATGTTAACACCTGAATTGCCTTTTTTAAATGATCCTGAAGGGACAGGGATTCCTCCGGGGCTGCCCCGGATAATAGATGCCCATGTTCATATCTTTCCGGACAAAATTTTTTCTGCTGTGCGAAACTGGTTTGATGCTCATGCCTGGAAGATCCGCTACCAGGAAAGTAGTCCCGATTTGATTTCCTTTCTTTTGAACCGGGGGGTGAGCCGGATCGTGGCCCTGCAATATGCCCATAAACCCGGGATTGCCAGATCTTTGAACCAGTATATGGGTGAAATTTGTCAAAGGTTTTCCGGTCGGGTGCTGGGTATGGCAACGGTGTTCCCCGGAGAGGATCAAGCGGTGGCAATTTTGGAACAGGCCTTTGAATTAGGTCTTTATGGGGTGAAACTTCATGCCCATGTCCAATGCTTTGACATGACCCAGCCTGTGATGACCCCCCTTTATGAGGTCTGTGCCCGGGAAAACAAGCCCATGATCCTGCATGTGGGCCGGGAACCCAAAAGCGAGCAATATCTTTGTGATCCTTATGAGATCTGTCGGGCAGATAAATTGGAGGCTGTTTTAAAAGCGTTTCCCACCCTTAAAATATGTGTTCCCCATCTGGGGTTTGACGAGAACCATGCCTATCGGACATTGATTGAAAAATACGACACCCTCTGGCTGGATACGGCCATGGTGCTGACGGATTATTTTCCCCAAGAGAACCGGTTGGGGCTTGAAACCTACCGCATGGACAGAATCATGTACGGGTCTGATTTTCCCAATATCCCCTATGCCTGGGACCGGGAACTTTTGTGGCTGAAAAATGCATCCCTGTCCCGGTCGGACCTTGAACAGATTCTGTACAAAAATGCGGAAAGCTTTTTTGATCCGCCATCCTTTGCATAGCCATCTTTTGCATAGACGTCCATATCAC
>CAXHYW010000572.1:0-3437 GCA_964021475.1 uncultured Desulfobacteraceae bacterium
AGATTCTCCGGAGTGACTGGAGTTCAGACGTGTGCTCTTCCGATCTATTCAAGCACTTCAAATTCTTATGGACACCGATTATGGCATGAAGTTTGCGGCAAGAAGGGTGACCGTTTCTACCTCAGGTCTGGTGCCGAAAATTGAACAATTGGGAATAGACACCGATGTGAATCTTGCCATCTCCTTGAATGCCGTGGATGATAAAACAAGATCAAGTCTTATGCCCATCAACAATAAATACCCCATATCGGCTCTGTTGGAAGCTTGCGGTAAGTTTGCCATGAAGCCCAGGAACAAAATTACCTTTGAATATATTTTGATACAAGGGGTTAATGATTCCAAACAAGATGCCCTGAATCTTGTGAAACTTCTGGCACCCATACGGGCCAAGGTGAACCTGATTCCCTTTAACGAGCATGAAGGGTCTGCCTTCAAACGGCCCGATCAAAAACAGGTTTTGGCTTTCTTACAGATTCTTTTGGACAGGAACATGACGGCCATGACCCGGAAAAGTAAGGGGGCTGATATTTCGGCGGCCTGTGGTCAGCTCAAGGCAAAGCTTGTGATGCATGAGAATGAGGAGCATCTCAAAGACTGATCCTAAAAAAATTCGGGAGAAGAATTCTATAATTTAAGGAATGGAACCGGCCAAAATTTTGACCGGAATCCATAGTCCAAGGGATTGAAACTATTTATATATGACTTATCTTGTTGTAACGCGGTCGCAAATCGTTGAATCTAAAACGTTGTTGCAATTATTTGTGTTCTAATTATTTTATCCGATTATCTTTAATCGATGGGAAGGAAATATGGCTAATATCAGTTTGGAAAATAAAAAAATATTGATTGTTGATGATGAACCGGATGTTCTTGAATCCTTGGAAGAGCTGCTGGATATGTGCAGCATTGTCAGGGCCGAAACCTTTGAGACTGCCAACGCTCTTCTGGAGACCCAGGAGTTTGATATCGCAATTTTAGATATCATGGGAGTGGATGGGTACCAGTTGTTGGAAACCGCAAATAAAAAAAATGTGGTAACCGTTATGCTGACAGCCCATGCCCTGAGTCCTGATAATATTAAAAAATCATATCTGGGGGGGGCCTGTTCCTATATCCCCAAGGAAGAAATGATTAATATCGAATCATTTCTTGTGGATGTGCTGGAAGCCAAAAAATTGGGGAAAAACCCATGGACCGCTTGGTATTCGAGGCTGTCTGTTTTTTGTGAAGAAAAATTTGGTCCGGATTGGGATAAGGATGAAAAAGAGTTCTGGGAAAAAATGATATACCATTAGCCCCTGTAATGCGGTGCTGACTTCAATCAGCACCGCAATATTTAAATTTTAGATCATCAAATCTTCAAAGGTGCCGGGTGTCGGGGTGATAATCTGGACAATGGTCTCTTTTTCCTTTTCAAAAACCTTGATGTCGGTTGTTTCACCGGGGGGGGACTTGGTATACCCCGCAGTGATTTTGGCGGCGGTTAAGAGGTGTTCATCTGAAATATTTCCAAAGAGAACCACATCCGGTCCCGCCATATTTGCATGCCGCAGCCGGATATCCCGGGTTTGATCGTACCAGGAACGGATCTTCTCATTGTCCTTTTGGGATCGTCCCACAATCAGTTTGCACTCATTGTCCAGCCGAAAATGGCGGCCACATTTTAAGAGATGGAGCTGGCGTGTTTCATCTGTTTTCTGGACATACAACAGGTCCCGAAGGCGGTTGGAAAAAATTTTGTCCGTGAGAAGGCAGCCCCCGGCAGGTGCGGGGTATTCTTTGATGCCATAGTCTTTGGCCAATTGCATCTGGGCCTTTCTGGAACGGCCGGTAATATCCATGAGCCTTTCCCTGTCCACAAGTCCCAGTTGTTCCATCCTGGTTTCCGGAAGGCATTTTGCACTCAAGGGGCGCAAAAGCTCCCCGTCAAAGCCTGAGTTTTTTTCAACACATCTCAGGGCATTTTTGGTCTGGGACTTGGGCCGTTGGCCCAGTACCTCACCGCTGAATAAAAAATCAAACCCCTCTTTTTCCATGCGGGTGCCGGCCGTGGCAAACATCAGGGTGTGGCAGTCCACGCAGGGGTTCATATTCTTACCAAACCCATATTTGGGGGATTTCATCATTTCCATATAGGATTGCGTGATATCCTGGACAATGAGGGGTATACCGGTTTGCTTAGATGCTTTTTGGGCGGATTGAGCCGAGAAAAAAGGGGTTTCAAAGGTGATCCAGGTGACATCAATCCCCTGGTTTTTTAATACCAGTGCGGAAAGAATGCTGTCCAAACCGCCTGAGCACAGCCCCAGTGCCCTTATCTGTCTTGTGGTTTTATTTTGATTCATATATAAACACTTTATGATTTTAGATTCGTTAAAAATTAATACATTGCTTGAAAGACTAAGGGACCGGTATCCGGTTGTCAAGACCCAGTTAGATCATGCCACTGCTTTTCAATTGTTGATTGCCACCATTATGTCGGCGCAGTGCACCGATAATCAGGTCAACAAGGTGACTAAAAAATTGTTTGCTCTGTATCCGGATCCCGCTTCCCTTGCCGGGGCTCCCTTAAAAGAGATCAAAGGCATTATCTATTCAACCGGATTTTATAACAACAAGGCCAAAAACATCAAGGCCTGTGCCACGGCCATTCTGGAAAATCATGACAGTATCGTCCCACAGGATATGGACGCATTGACCCAATTACCGGGGGTGGGGCGTAAAACTGCCAATGTGGTAAGGTCAGCGGCCTTCGGGTATGAGGCCATTGTGGTGGATACCCATGTGTTAAGACTCTCCAGCAGATTGGGTCTCACGGATAAGAAAGATCCTGTCAAGGTGGAGTTTGAACTCATGGAGATCATCCCGAACGCTTCCTGGAGTGATTTGTCCCTGCAATTTATCTATTTTGGCAGGGAGATCTGTGATGCCAAAAAGCCGTTGTGTGATATCTGTCCCATGTATGATATCTGTCCCACCCGGGGCAAATAAAATTTGTAGTGTCTTACAAACTTACACGGGCCACATAAACTGCCCCATCGGAGGTGCCGCCGGCAATTGGATTGTCAAATATGATGGTGTGGGAGGTGGCCGTTGCAAATACTTTTCCCAAATGCTCGGTAAAATCTTTTTCCGGTGGACCATCCGCCCAAAGGGCAAACACGCCTCCGGGTTTTAAATGCTGGGCCAGTTCCAAAAGTCCCTCTTCGGTATAAAATCGGGTGTTTGTCTGGTTCAATACCCGGGTCGGGGTGTGGTCTATGTCCAGCAAAATGGCATCATGTTTTTTTGCCGGATGGTTGGGGTCAAAGCCTTTGGATAGGTCACGGGATAGGGAAAAAAAATCGTCATGGACCAGTTGGCAACGGGGATCATTTGTCAGGGTTTTGCCCAGGGGGACCAGCCCCTTCTGGTGCCATTCAATCACCCCTTGTAAA
>CAXHYW010000573.1:0-3430 GCA_964021475.1 uncultured Desulfobacteraceae bacterium
AATGTATTTAAAATAATCAGGCAATTTAAGCCAATACAATTAGACGATCAACAGTCCCCATAAAATCTGAGATCGAAATCTTCGGAGGCACCGTCACCAACAAATGTACATGATCAATTTGAACATTCAACTCAACAATCTCACAACTCTTTTGCTCTGAAAAGGCTCTGATGCAATTTGCAACCTCCCGACCAACCTCACCATTCATAATTCTGAATCGGTATTTGGGGACCCAGACAATATGGTATTGGCAATGCCATATTGTCTGTGATAACTTTTGGAATCGGCTCATTCGTTACTCCTTACTCGTTCGTTGTGGGGACAACTTAGAGTATTGAGTAACATTGAGCCGTACAGATGGCAAAGCCCCTGCACTCTGACCTGGCCCAGAGGGCCAGGGTTTCTACGTTAGACTAAAAGAATCATACATGAATACATCACCCAGATAGGTAATAATCCTTTTAGAGATTGGTTTGATTCTCTTAAAGATGTTCGTGCACAGGTACAAATTGACGTCAGGATTGGCAGAATAAGGCTTGGTAATTTTGGGGATGTCAAAAGTGTAGGTAAGGGCGTATATGAATTGAGGATTCAGGTCGGCCCTGGATACCGGATTTATTATGGCCTGGAAGGAAGTAAAATTGTTCTTCTGCTCTGCGCTGGTGATAAAAGTAGCCAAAAAAAGGATATTAAAAAAGCACATGTTTTTTGGCAGGAATTTATAGGAGAAAAATAATGGGCACAGCAAATTATACAGACGGACTGTCAGAACGATTACAGGAACCCGGATATGCTACAGCGTATTTGAATGAAGCGTTAAAAGAAGGTTCCCAGGAAATATTCATGCTGGCGCTGAGGGATGTGGCGAAGGCAAGGGGGATCTCTCATATTGCCAAAGAATCGAAACTTAACAGGGAGACCATGTACCGAATGCTTTCTGAAAAAGGTAACCCCAACCTTTCGAGTTTGAATAAATTATTAAATGCCTTGGGACTTACCTTGACTGTTGAAATGAAAGAAAGCGCTGCTTAAGGATGTGTTTCCATCGTGTGAAATGAAAAAAAAATTGATCTGAAGGAAATAATATTGACGGTATATTTAGATTGTTTTTTTTCAAAACACTGTTTTTATAATACTATTTATCTAAATTTGGTGGACGCCTCCTCCACCTTTTGAAAACTATTCAGCCTTACCTGCATAAAACCATAATGGCCAAGCAGGTCTCTTGGCTGGGTTTTTTATTTTGGGATGATGGATTGTTATGTATTTGAATCAGGGGGAAATATGAAGAATTTTATTCGAGCGAGTACTATTCGAGTATTTGTAAAAATATAGGAATGATGCTCTATTCAAAAATATCAACGTTTCCGGCACCATGTCTGATAATTTCAGGTATATCATCAACTAAAGAGATAACAGATGAGGGGACTCCCGGAACCGGTCCCCCATCGATAACTGCTTCAATCCGGTTCTCAAAGTAGTCGTGAAGCAGGGAGGGGTTTTCAAATACATTTCCATCCGGATCTGTGGCAGAGGTAGAGATGATGGGATTGCCCAGTTCCTTGGCAAGGGCCAGGGCAATTTTATTATCGGGTACCCGGATGCCAGCTGTTCTTCGTTTGGTCAGCATGATTTTCGGGACCATTTTGGAACCGGGCAAAACAAAGGTATAGGGTCCTGGTAACAATCGTTTCATGTTCCGATAGGCAACATTTGAGATCTTGGCATAGGTGGAAATATCTGTCAGGTCCGGGCAGATAAAACTGAAGGGTTTGGTTCGGATTCTTTGCTTGATAAGATATATTTTCTCAATGGCTTTTTTGTTCATGATATCGCACCCAATACCATAAAAAGTGTCTGTGGGGTAAGCCACAATGCCACCTTTTCGTAAAATATCAACCATTCGTTGGATTTGTCTTTCCTGGGGATTATCGGGATTTATTATGATTAACATTTTCGTTTAGACTCCCCTTTTTTTTCCGATGGCCGTTGACAATTATTTGATTAGATCAAAGGCCAAATTATAGATAAAATTTGGTCGTGTCAATCAATAATCAAATAATTGTGTCCAGAAGTTATAGAATCGAAGGGCTTGGTTCATCTCCAAAGCTGATTCCCAAAGCCCTGGCCGTCATTATCAGCTCCCCTGCGGGATCCACCCGGCGCAGTTTATTGATGGCATCCTTTAGGGTGACCGGCCCCATCATGCCGTTTTCTTTTAAGGCCACCATAAACCCGAATTGTCCCCGGGCAATCATCTGGAATGCATGTACGCCAAATCGGGTGCACAATTGCCTGTCCCATTGGGTGGGTTGGCCCCCCCGCTGTAAATGGCCTAACACCACACACCGGGTTTCTTTTTTTGACCTGTTTTCTATTTCCATGGCAACCATATGGCCGATACCCCCCAGGCGTGCTTCTCTGTCTTTGCTTGTTTTGTTGGAGGTAACAAATCCTTGCCCTTCAATGGTTGCCCCCTCTGCCACGATGACAATGGTGAAATGTTTTCCTTCGGCTTCCCTTCCCTGGATTTTTTTGATGATATCATCATAGTTAAACTTGATTTCAGGGATGAGGATGACGTCGGCTCCTCCTGCCAATCCGGCATAGGCGGCAATCCATCCGGCGTATCGTCCCATGACCTCCAGGACCATCACCCGGTTATGGCTCTGGGCGGTGCTATGCAGACGATCCAGTGCATCAACGGCACAAGCCACGGCAGTATCAAATCCAAAGGTCATTTGGGTGGCATCCAGATCATTGTCAATGGTTTTGGGGACTCCCACAACGGGAAATCCCATTTCAAACATCTGTTGGGCAATGGTAAGGGTGCCGTCCCCGCCAATGGCCACAAGGGCAGAAAGATCCAGGGCATCAAAATTGGTTTTGGCCTGGTTCAGGATAGTTTGGGGAACTTGTCTTGTTTCTCCATGGCCGGTTTTTGCTGAAAACTTACCGCTGTTGGCAGACCCTAAGATGGTGCCTCCCCGGATAAGCAGACCGTCCATATCTTTCAGGGCCAGGGGGAATGCCTGTACAGGGGCGAGCAGACCGTCAAACCCCCCATGGATTCCAATACATTCCCAGCCGTATAGGGCGCCTGCTTTTACGATGGCCCGAATTACCGCATTTAAGCCGGGGCAATCACCTCCCCCTGTAACGATACCAATTTTTTTTGTCATTTATTGCTCCAATATTATGGTCCGGGTGACCTTATTTTTATGAACCTATTTTTATGAACCTATTCTTATGGACCTATTCTTATGGTCCTATTTTTTATGATTCCAGTGTTTATGATCTATTTGAACAACAGGATATACCATAATATTTTAAGAAGAGATAATTAAAAGCAACACTATCACATGGGAAATTGGATAAAACTTGGGGATTGTGATTTGAAGATTTTTTAATTATGATTTACGCAAATCTT
>CAXHYW010000574.1:0-3416 GCA_964021475.1 uncultured Desulfobacteraceae bacterium
TTAAATTGATTTTACCCATTATGCAGAATACACCTATTATAATCAATACCGTTCCTAATGAACCTGAAAATAGAATCTCAAGAGGGAGATCTAATACTCTTGAGATGATTTGTTCTTTAAAGTTATCAAGTGTTATAAAAATACCAATGATTATGAATATGAAACCTAATATTTTGTTGCCCTTTGATTTTTTTAATATTCTATCTGCATTGTTTCCATCAATAATGTGTCCACAAGATTTGCATTTATAGGATATTAATTCATTATTCGTTTTTACTAATTTATCTCCGCAGTTTTCGCACCGCATTTTTACCTTCTTTCATCTTATTTCTACGCCAATTATAATTTGAAATTTCTTTTTTTTGCCATGATTATCTTTCAAACCAGATAACCACCGTCCCCCGGGAATCTTTAAAACACCCTTATTCCTGCCGTGGCAGATGCAATACATTGAAAAGTTTTTTGGGGGGGGATAAATTTTTGATGACAAGGATGGTTCCTATTGTGCAACACACCTAAGGAACCATCCAGTTAATTAAAAATAATTTTTAAACAGGCTCTAAAGATCAAATTCTGCTTTATCAATACCCAGGGTGAGGCAGATTTCACGTAAGATGTTTTTTTCATCATCATCAAAATCACCATCTGCCTTGCCAATTATAATTCCTACCTGAATGGCTGCCCGGGCCTGGGGCGGTGTTTTTTTAAGTTTTGAAATAACCTGGAGAAGATCAATTTTTCCAAAATCAAAATCATTGGTCAATTTATCACAAAAATCAACAAAGGTTTTCTGTAACTGACTGACGTCAAAAACAGCAAGGGTGTCGTTTGAACCTATAAAACTTGCGGTTTTCTTTCGTTCATCGGCATCGATATTACCATCGGAAGCTGCAACCAAAGCACAAACTGCCATTGACGCATCGGCAAAATTTTTGTTTTTAAATTGCTTTACCTGGGAAACCAGTTGGCTTTGCATTTCCAGTGCACCCTCTTTTAATTTACTTAAAAATCCCATTTTTTCCTCCTGTTATAATTATAGAATAAAGATTTGACTATCATAGATCAAATCCGTTTAGCAATAGACCTCAAAATCTTCAACAAACACTAGTTACCTGTACTTATCAACTCATTTGGATTGAGTTGTTCAGCAGAAAAATAATAATTTTCTTCAATAATATATCCATTAGAACCTATTTTTACAATTCCGGCAAGTATTTCCGTTACCATACGCATTGGATCCTGGGTTCTTTTTTCTATAAAATTATTAAGAAGTTTAATGTCCGGGGGAGTGAGGATTGTTTTATGCGCATGCTTGATAAAATCCCCAGGAGCTGTTTTTTTTGATTGCAGAACATGAATGAAACCCGTATTTTGAAGAGATTCCACTGCAATTCGGTTAAAATCATAAATAGGGCCAAGAATAACAGGAACATCGACAAAAAGGGATTCCATTGGATCAAACCCCCGCTTTCTATGATCAAATCCTCCCCCAAGATATGTGATAAGACAATTTTGATACAATTTGGATAAATCCCCATAGGTATCAACAATTAATACTTCCGGTAATACTTCCGGTAACACTTCCGACTTATCATTTTTTTTAAATTTGGAATAATAATTGACATTCATATGCTGGACCGCATTATAAATCAGACGATTGCGTGTTTTGTTGGTAATGACACGTGGGGCAATAATTAAGGTGTCCACATGGGGTTTAAGCCCTAAATAGCCGGTAACTGCAATATCAATATCTGTTTGATCCACAATATTTGCAGCCATCATCACTTTTGAACCTGGAAACAGGGGAGATATTGTATTCTGCACATTTCTTGTCGAATCGCTTATTTTAAGAAACATGGGATTTACAAACCAGGTATCAGGAATCTCAGGATGGCGGGTGATCATCCTGGGCATTGCCAAATCATACCATTGTTTTAAATCCTCTGGATGATCGAACAGCAAAAGCGTTGTATCGGATTTTTCTGGAAACAAAGGAGATCCTGGAACTCCTGGTGCTGAAAAACGTATTTGACCACCGGGCAAATACTGATATTGTTCAAGTTTATCAATAATATCCTTAAAGGATTCAAGGTTTCCCATGCCTATCCTCTCCTGTCGAAACCTGAGACGCCATCTTGCAAAGGGAAGAATATTTGTAAAGGCTTTTAAGAGAGCATGAAGTGCTTTTACTTCTCCGCCCCAGTCACGCATGGCGGCTTCAATGATTATATTTTTACCGAAGTTAAGATCTTTACCTAATTTTTGTATGAAAAGCAGATCCGGTTCTTTCTTAAAATCCCTGGGATTTTGGAAAAGCCGATTCAGGTATGAGACCCTCGAAGGTCTGAAGGTTTCTGTCTTTTCCACAGGAAGGCGTGGTCCTGGGACCATAATAACACTTTTTGGAGAGAGAAGCCGTTGACGCACTGTATGAATCAACTCTTTTATGCCGGCATGGCCTGTACCAGGACTGATATATCCCTCCCTTTCTTTCACATACTCCCTTACAACTTGAGAAGCCCCTGCAAGGGTAAGCGGGAAATGGGCATGTTTCAATAGGGTTAAATCATCAATCGAGTCTCCAGCAGCAAAGGATAATTGGTTGGTATGTCCGAAATTATTGATAAATGCCAGATATTTATCAGCCAATTTAGGAATGAAGGCTATCTTTCTTTTTCCCACAAGAATCCTGAAATTATCTTTTAGAATTTTTTGAAGAGAATAAATAAAATGCTCAGCAAGTAGCTTTCCCTTACCTGAATACAATAAAAATCCTTTGTGGTCATTATAATAGCAATTCAAATCAATGGGAAAATGCTTATCAACTGCAACCTTACAGATCTGATTATGAATTTGCGCTAGGTTTATATCTTTTAATACCCTTTGGGTCCATTCAGGCTTATCTAACACAACGGCTCCATGCTCAAGAATCCAGCCATGAATACGAATGTTGTGTTTTTTAAAATGTTGTCTAAAATCTTGAATATACGCCTCTGATCTTGCTGTATTTACAAAAAGATTTATCTTTCCTGCGAGCCAAGCAAGGGTTTCAAGCATACTAGGATCAATGAATGAATCTTTCAAAGAACCTTTGATCACAAGGCCATGGGGGATCTTTTCCGGGTGGTTGATAATGCCGTCAAGATCTAAGACAAAAGATTTAATTTTATTTATTTTATTTATTTTATTTAGCAAGGAACCGTCCAAGCCTGCTCTTAAAAAGGGTATCAACCCTCATCCATCCTCCAAGAACCGGAACCACCCAGGGCTCTGAAATCACTTTATAAATGCCATTCTCATCAGGCTCCATTTCTGCTCTTGCCCCAATTCTGTCATCCTGCCAGGGTTTTGTCAGAGGCGGATGGCAAAAAAATCTTTTTTCCTGCTCACAAATATTTTTGAGTATTTCCGGATCA
>CAXHYW010000575.1:0-3412 GCA_964021475.1 uncultured Desulfobacteraceae bacterium
GCAATGCTATCCACGCCCTTGATAATGGCTTCGATATCCGCAAGTTCCTGCTCGTTTAAATCTCCCTGGACTGAAAAAGAAAACTGCTCTCCCGTGGTCAGGGTAATCTCCCGGATGTGCTGACTTGCACTGGCATTTGCCGAATCTGTCTGGATCTCCCCCCGGCTGTTGTATTCAAAGGCATCAAGCTGTGAAAAACTATTTGAAGAAAGGGTAACAATATCCCCTTCCCTGGTTTTTATGGTCAGGCCGGTATTAAGACTTTCATAGGCACTGACAGATTGCTTCCTGGAATGGCTTGAAAATTGGGAATTCTGCAGGTTGCCCCGGTCCTGTATCAGCCCTGGGGATGAGGTATCAGGTATACGGTTCATTGGATATCTCCTTTAATCAATAAACATAGAAACATTACGGTTCCATATAAGAGTACCCATCGGCAAATCCAGGGGAAACATTAATAAATTAATAGTTGCCAACTGGCTTTCTAAAGAAACATCCTAATCCCCTGGGATTTGAAGAGAGTTAACATTATAATTTGGTTTTGTTAAAAGAAATAGCAACTCAATTCAAAGACTGGTATAAGAAACCCCATGGACACCTTTGGATTTACCCGGAAAAAGTTTTTATCCCTTGCCGAAAAGAACCAACACCGGCATCTCATTACCTGGTTGTCGGGTTTTTATCAAAAGCTTGCCACAAACAGGGTAGAAATAACTGCCTTTGACCAATTTTGCTCTCAATATGAGACCCTATTGGGATGGATAAAGGCCCCATCTCCCATTCGGCCCAGCCAGGGGACACGGGGGCAGATTGAGTATATTTCCGATGCCATCCAGTTCCACCGAAAGGCATCCGGCACCCATTTTCGGGATGACACACTGCTTGGGCAGATAAGCTTGCCGGACAGAACCATACCAGGTGAACCATTATTGGATACCGAGTACCAGGTGGCCCTGGACGGGCTTCGAAGTCTGTTTAATGTGGGCTCGATTTTCAGAACCTGTGATGCCGCTGGTGTCCGGTCTGTCATTCTTGGAAACACCCTGGGCTATGAAGATCCCCGGGTTCAAAAAACGGCCATGGGCGCCCATAAATGGGTCAGTCAGGAAAAAACATCCGACCTTGCCCAGACGCTTATGGAGAAAAAACAACAGGGGTTTCGAATCATTGGTTTGGAAACGATTCCGGGATCAATTCCCTGCCAGGAATATACCTGGCCTTCAAAAGCTGTGTTCGTTTTCGGCAATGAAGAATACGGAATTTCTTCACACGTTTTGGGTGCACTGGATGATATCGTCCATATTCCCATGTTCGGGATGAAAAATTCTTTAAATGTAGCCAGTGCCGTAGCAGTGATCCTTTTCCAGGCAGCTCTTTCCCCTACTTCTCAAAACTGATTTTCACCATATAAACCCCGCTGTCCAGGTTGGTTTTCAACGGGAACTTTGTTTTTTGAAAAACCTTTATCATGGCCTGGTTCTCGGAAAGGACCTGGGCCGTCAGTCCCTTAAGTTCCCTTTTTTGTGCCTCAGCAATGAGCAATTCCAAAAGATAAGATGCCACGCCGATGTTCTGGCAAGAACTGTCAATCAAAAAGGCCACCTCCCCAAAGTCAGCCCCCTCTTCTTGGACCAGCCGGGCCTCGGCAATGATTTTCCCATCCCCTTTTTTACCGCCGAAACCGACGATGGAGAGTTCTCGTTCATAATCCACGTTCACATATTCCTGCATTTTGTCGTGACTCATGGTCTTGATGGAATAAAAAAACCGATAAAAAATCATTTCCCTGGAACACCGGTAGAAAAACCGCCTCATGGCCTCTTCATCCGAGGGTTTCATGGCCCGAAACCGTATGTCGGTACCGCCTTTAAAGGTTTTTGTACAAAAAATATGACTAGGATAAAGATGGGCCGACCGGGCCACATAAATCTGGTTGGGATAGATGATTTTCCGGTCCCGGGCCTGTTTGATCAGATCTTCTCTGTCATCGGGATGGGCAATGTCAATAATGGCCTGGGCCCTTTCCCTCAAGGACCGCCACTTGAGGGTGGCCACACCATATTCAGTGGCAAGAATATGGACCGATTCCTTTAACCGCAACTGATTGGCATAATTTTGAATACTAATGAGAATATTGGATTTTCCATCTGCATTCCGGCTGGGAAGTCCGATAATGGTTCTGCCGTCGACCGAGGCTTCAGCCCCCTTAAAGAAATCGATTCCCTCCCCAGGACCTGTGATAACCGCCCCCCGCAGGGGAAACGCCACACTGCCCAGAATATCTGCTTTCCTTGCCTCATACATGGAGACAAACTGAGGGTTCTTTGCGATAAACTGGGGATCGCACACCCAGTCAATGCCCTGGAACTCCACCAGGGGATTTCGGTCAAGCCATTTCATCAGTTTTTTAGAGCCCAGGGCATAGGACGCCAGAGATTTGCCCCGGAAAGGGGATTTCCGGCGATTATTAACCGCACCACAATTGACCAATTCAGCCATGGCATCGGTAAAGTAGAGGGAATGAAAACCTAGATCCTTTTTATCGGACAGATAAGGGACCAGGGCTTCAAACATTGGCCCCATGGAATAACTGATGCAATCCCCATCCTTAATCACAGACGCCACATTAGCAGCCACCTGCTTCATCTGTTGGGAAACCTCCGGAATTTCATAGGTCACCGGCTCCCGGTCAGACCGGACCAACAGGTCAAAATCCTCAATGGAAACAAAGGTATCCCCGTAGGTAAAGGGCATTTTTGCATTGATCTCCCCCACAACCAAAGATGCATTTTCCATGACTTCCCGGGCCACATCCACGGCGACCCCCAGGCTGCAATACCCCGATTCGTCGGGCGGGGTAATCTGGATAAATGCCACGTCCACCTCAATTCTGCGCGATTTTATGATTTGCGGAATCTCAGAGGCGTAGGCCGGAATCAGATCCACCTGGCCAGTTGCGATGGTTTCCCAGGAAACAAACCCGGAAAAAAAGGTTTTCAGCCGGTAATTGGGCGCATTGAGTTTTTCCACGGAAAGGATGGTCTCCCCCTGGACAGCCAGCTGGACCAGCTCAAGATCACGGATATTGTGGGTATCCACATCCAGCAAAGTGGTTATCAGAGTCTTGGGGGCTGCCGGGCCCGTCCCTAGGAAAATAGTCATTCCCGGTTTGATATGATTCAAAACGGTTTCAGGGGAAACCAGGTGGTTCTCCCAGTTGGACAGGTTGAGATCTGACATACAACTCCTTGAATAATTGGCAAGAAAAATATTGATTTTTTTTATAATACCCAGATTTTTTTATATTTCCAATCATTATCTTTCATTCCAGGGCACCGTTATCTTAGTTTAAGGGCCCCGGGTTTGGTAAAAAGCTTGACAGAAGACCCGGTCCTTGATTATTAGAGAGACG
>CAXHYW010000576.1:0-3411 GCA_964021475.1 uncultured Desulfobacteraceae bacterium
TATCCGTGGCACAGGTCAGGACCCGGCCAATGTTTTCCTGGTGTTCTAATACCTGGGTGGTTGGGGCTGCATTGACTTTCCTTAAAGTATCTCCCACAAAAGGGTAAACAAATTTATCGCTACTTTCAGGTGCGAGTCCCTTGGCACCTAAGAATTCTTTGGTAAAGCCACTTTTGTCCGAAGTGTAGGGCAGGGCGAAATCCCAGGGATGATTGGTAAATTTCCAGGGTCCGATATCCTGGTGAGACAATGGCAGGCAGGCCCCGGCACGCAGCGAGTCCCTGGCACCCAATCCGCAGGCTGTGATGCCAAAGGTTGCACCTGCAATAAGGGTTTCTTTCCAAAGGGTTTCAATGGCTGCAGGGTCCAGAAAAATTTCAAACCCGAACTCTCCGGTATAGCCGGACCTGGATAAAAGAATGGGGGTGCCGTCAAGAAGGGTGACGCGATCCTCCTTGTTTAAGTCGTTTGTAAAATGGCCTTTAAATGAAAAATAGGGCATTTTATTAAAAACAATTTCGGGATTCTGAATGAGTTTTGACAAGATTTTTGCTGAATTTTTCCCCTGTATATCCATCTTGGCGACTTTACCGGACAAATCTTCAATCAAAACATCCTTAGCTTTTTTACGATTTTCAAGATGATCGGCAATGTCACCGCCCATGCCTGCATTCACGCAGATCATGAATCGGGTGTCTCCAAACTTATAAACAATGGCATCGTCAATGCAATGCCCTTGTTCATTTAAAAATGCGCCATAGACACATCGGCCAATTTTAAGTGAAATAATATCCCGGGTAAAACAAAAGTTTAGCAGTTCAAAAGAATCCTGCCCGGTGACATTGATGCAGGCCATGTGACTTGTGTCAAATATTCCTGCAGATTTCAAAACACCCAAGTGCTCGTTCTTGACCCCTGTTTCATACCATAATGGCATGTCAAACCCTCCGAAGTCAGACATGTTCGCGCCGGCATCCTTGTGCCATTGATGTAAAGATGTGGTTTTTAAATCATTATTCATGACAACCTGCCTTTTTTTAGTTACAATTTAAAAGATATAGGGAACCTTTAAATTGTAGGATTTATATACAACAAATGTTTCAACTGAGTTAACACCCTTGACTTTGGAAATTTCTTCGGTATAAAATTCCAAAAGGCCAAATCCTTTTTTGAACAAAACCAGTACAACCAAGTCATACCGGCCCGTTACAACCGATGTTGAAATAACGCCTTTGAGTTTGCTGATTTCTTCGCCTTTTTCGACCAGGTTCATTTCCGACAGTTTGATGCCAATAATGACGGTTCTGTGGCCGGGCAGGGTGGACGGGTCAACCAGTCCGCAAATTTCCAACACCCCTTCATCTGTGAGTTTATTGACCCTGGATCTGACGGTGTTTTCGGTGATTTGGAGTTTATCAGCGATTTTTTTAAAGGATTTTTTTCCGTCTTTGAGTTCTCTAATGATATCAATATTGGTTTTGTCGATCTTCATGCGGCCTCGTTTAACGCTTAGAAATTCATGAAAGATAATTTAAATTAATTATCTTGATAATTATCCTAAGATAATGATAATGTCAATTAATTTTTAAAAAACTCATGAAAATATAAATTTTATTTGAATAAATTAGTGAAAACCCTTTTTATTGGGAAATTTTTTACGTAACAACAAATGCATTTTAAACATGAATTTAAACCTAGGCAAAAGGAGATACGGATGGCTGAAAAAATTATCATTATTGGCGGGGGACCCGGGGGATATATCGCAGCATTGCGCGCAGCAGCCCTTGGCGGGGAAGTAACCTTGATTGAAAGAGAAAATCTGGGCGGTACCTGTCTAAACTCTGGGTGTATCCCCTCAAAGATCATGAAAAATTCGGCGGATCTGTTTTTAAAATGTTTAAAAGCGGATCTCTTGGGTATTAAAATTGAAGGGAGTATTACACCGGATATGACAGCCCTCATGGATCGGAAGGAAAAAATTCTTGTAAGTCAGAGAAAGGGAATCGCATCCTTATTAGAAAGCCGAGGGGTTGCTGTTGAAAACGGCCTGGGAAGAATTTTATCCAAAAACGTGGTTGAAGTGAGTCGCGCGGATGGGCAGACAATGGAACTTTCCTTTGATAAATTGATCATTGCCGTTGGCACCAAACCCATGAATGTGCCGGATTTTCCCTTTGATCACAAAAAAATCCTTTCTTCCGATGACATTCTTGTTCTTGATCGAATCCCAAAATCCATGACCATTGTTGGGGGGGGGGTGATCGGGTGTGAGTTTGCTTTTATCTTTTCTGCATTGGGGTGTGAGGTAACCGTTGTCGAAGCTATGTCCCGGGTTTTGCCCCTGCCTTCTGTGGATGAGGCCTGTTCAAAATTATTGTTAAGAGAGATGAAAAAACATAAAATAAAAGTCTTTTGCGACACCATTGTCACCAAGTCTGATTCAATAAATAATGGCGTTGGCATCACCCTTGCCCCAAGTCCCTTTACCGATAATCCAAAACCCAAAAAACTTAAAACCGACCGGATTGAATCTGAAATAATGGCGGTGTGCATCGGAAGAACGCCTTTATCAGAAGGACTTGGTCTTGAAAATATTGATCTTAAACCTAGGGGTCCTGGGTGGATACCGGCCAATGAATATATGGAAACCTCCGTGGAAAACGTATATGCCATAGGGGATATTTTGGGACCTGGCAAGATCATGTTGGCCCATGTGGCCTCCCATGAAGGACTTGTGGCGGCTGAAAATGCCATGAAATTGAAAACAGATCAAAAATCGATCATGGGATATGAAGTTGTACCCGGCGCTATTTTCACAATGCCGGAGATCGGCACAGTGGGGTTGAGCGAAAAAGAAGCCATCGCCAAAAATTATGAGGTGGAGACGGCAAGTGTTAATTTCAGAGTTTTGGGCAAGGCCCAGGCCATTGATGAGATTGCAGGGGAGGCCAAGATGGTCTTTGAAAAGAAAAGCGGCAAAGTGCTGGGCGTCCACATGATCGGGCCCCATGCCACAGATCTCATTGCAGAAGCAACCCTGGCCATTGAAAAGGGACTGACTGCAAAAGAAATCGCCCATACCATTCATGCCCACCCAACCCTGGCAGAAATCATGGGAGAGGTGGCGTCAAAAGCCATGGGTATGCCGCTCCATGGATAATAGATAGGATTTTGGAAAAATTATTTAAATTGACTATTTGGGTTAAATGGCAGAAGGTTTGGATCAAGAATATGGATAAAATAAAGACAAAAATATGGCTTGGGGTGTCAGGAGATCGGAAGAGCGTCGTGTAGGGAAAGAGCGTGCCCCTATGTGTAGATCTAGGTGGTCGCCGACTCCTTAAAAAAAAAAAAAAGCAGACTCGCATTAGACCCCCACTCAATCATCTTCAACTACACAAGGCGTTGCCC
>CAXHYW010000577.1:0-3402 GCA_964021475.1 uncultured Desulfobacteraceae bacterium
AGGGAGCTGCTATTTCCTGCCGTGTTCGTAGCTATATTTCAACGTGCAAAAAACATGGCGTGAGAGCAAGTGAAGCGCTACGACTTTTGTTTGAAGGCAAACTGCCGGAATTTTTAAATGAGTAATTTGGGAGACTAAAAGTACTATTCTTTTTCAAAAATGAACTGAACAGTTACTGAAAAACATTATAAAGGCAAAAAGTGGTGTATGCTTGTGGACAGTTTGGAATGGGAGTTACATACACCCGATGTAAGCGATCTTGCAATTGATGCCGCTAACCAATCGCTAATCATGGCTGACCATGTGGCTCAAATAGTTGGGGATTCCGTCTTGAAAAAATGGCAAGTTGGAGAAATGTATAAGGAAATCCCCGAAACTGAGCTAAAGACTTTTGTAACGCTCCAGGATGGAGTCTATTGGCTAAATTCACTGGGCTACAAGTTCCCGGCAACCTGAAAATTTTAATTTTCTGATGTTGCCTACCCAAATTTCTGAAGCAGGTTTTTAATGGTCGTGGCATCTGCATAAGCTTGTTTTTTTTCCAACTTTTGACTCCCTGGATCAATACCTTTTTTGGGGCTCAGTTTCACTACCTATTTCATTATCTCAGCCGGACTCTGTCCAAAATAACGCTTAAACTCACGACTAAACTGTGAAACACTCTCATATCCGACTTTATCAGCTGCAATATAGGCTCTCATTTGTTCATTCTTAATAAAATCTCGTGCTTTACTCAGCCTTACTTTTTTCAAATACTGGACCGGCGATTCGGATGTTACTTCCTTAAATGCCCTGTGAAAGGTAGATACACTCATACTTGCCAGTCTGGACAATTGTTCAACATCAAGCTTTGAAGCATAGTCACTGTGAATCGATTTCAATGCTCGGGAAACCCTTGCAAAGTTACCAGTATGTGTCGCTAAAGCATATAGTGATGAGGCTTGGGTTCCACACAGTGCTCGATACAGGATTTCCTTGATCAGTCCCGGTCCAAGTATCAGGGCTTCTGTTTCAGATTTTAGGCATTTTAATAACCTGACGACCGCATCACACATTGCCTCATCCATTTCAGCAGGTCCGACACCCTTGGGTGTTTCATTCATCTTTGTATCTATTATTTCATTGTTCGCTCCTAATTGTCCTATAAGTTCATGGAGGACAGGCATTTCAATATCGATATAGAGTCCCAAAAATGGTGCTTCTGACGTCGCAAAGGTTTCACACTCGAAAGGGATTGGAACAGAGGTGACAAGGTAATTGTTTGCGTCATACTGGAAAATTCTATCAGACAGATAGCCTCTTTTGCTTCCCTGGGCAACAATGAAAATCCCAGGATCATACATCAGGGGGGTGCGTGGCGTATGATGCCTTGATTTGAAAAAACGAACTCTTTTCAAACACGATTCCGTAAACAATTCTTGTAAGTCAAACTGCTCAAGCAGCTCAATCATCAGAGACATATGTCACTTCCTTTTTTGTTTAATGTCATCATCGGGGATGGTTCTTCATCGATTTAACGGTTTTGTGTGCTCAACTGATGTCGATCATATGGCATATATAGGCATGTAAATAAAGTATTTAATGGTAAATAAAATTCATTCTTGCAGAAATAGGCAATATAAAAGCAGAATCAGATATTTCTTTGATCTTTGGTTTGACGTATATTCTCCCCACATTTCAGCGTCAGCCACATTGAGTGAGTGGCAATGGCCAGACACAAAATGTTAGGACGGCTCCCGGGCCGCACCTTTATTAAAAACAAATTGAACAGGGTGGGAAATACTCGCCCTTGAAAAAACCAAGGAGAAAGAAAATGGCAAGATTTACGATTCCAAGAGATGTTTATTTCGGACAAGGAACAATTGAAGAATTGAAAAATATTAAAGGCACCAAGGCCGTCATCGTTATCGGCAGCGGTTCTGTTAAAAACAACGGCACCCTTTCAATTGTTGAGTCCCATTTGAAATCGGCAGGAATAGACACCCGTCTGATTGAAGGGGTTGAAGCAGACCCTTCGGTTTCCACAGTCATGGCCGGGGTTGAGATCATGAAAGAATTCCAACCCGATGTGATCGTGGGGCTCGGTGGCGGTTCCCCAATTGACGCTGCCAAAGCCATGTGGATTTTTTACGAAAATCCGGAATTTACATTTAAAGAGGCGGCCATCCCCTTTAACCTGCCCGAGCTGAGGAAAAAAGCTTTTTTTGTCGCCGTCACTACCACCTCGGGCACAGGTACCGAAGTGACAGCATTTTCCATCATCACCGACAATGAAAACAATGTAAAATATCCCATTGCAGATTTCAACATCACCCCGGATATTGCGATTGTTGATACGGACCTGGTTCAGACCATGCCTGCATCTCTTATTGCCCACACCGGCATGGATGCCTTGGCCCATTCCCTGGAGGCCTTTGTCTCCACCATGGCAAATGAAATCACCGACGCCCTGGCCATGAAATCCATTGAAATGATACAGGATTCTCTATTTGCATCCTACGAGGGTTCCAAAGAGGCCCGTGCTGCAATGCACATCTCCCAGTGCCTTGCCGGTATGTCCTTTTCCAATGCCATTCTCGGAATCGTCCACAGCATGGCTCACAAAACCGGGCGTCTTTTCGGCATTCCCCACGGATGCGCAAATGCCATCTACCTGCCTGCGGCTATCCGTTTCAACGCCAAGGTCTGTGGTGAAAAGTACGCAGCCATTTCAAAACAGCTGGGGTTTGAGTTCAATACGACCGAACAAGGGGTTGAGGCTCTGGTTACCTTTGTTACCGGTCTGAACAAGGCCATGAACATCCCCGCCACCCTGAAAGAATTCGGAATTGAGGAATCACTTTTCCTTGAACACCTGGATTCCATTGCTGAGAATGCCCTGGCAGACCCCTGCACTGGAACCAATCCCAGGGAAATCAGCTTAGAGCAGATGACGCAATTGTTTAAAACCGTTTATTACGGTTAATAAATAACGTTATCCTAGGGTATTTTCTTTCAAAGTACCGCTTAAACAATCAACAGGCCTCCGGAAATCCGGGGGCCTGTTGACTTTTCTCCCTCTCCATTTTTAGACCTTGACTTTTCTGAAGTTTTTGATTAGTGCTTTAAGTATACATTTTATTACTGAATATCTTATTCTCGTAGTTATTGGCCTCTCCGTAAAAGGATAGGCGCTCTCGAACCAATTGTCCGAACACAAAGATTCAACGGTTGAACGAACCCCGGTAAAGCAGGAGGAGTGGATCTATGAAGTTGGATAAAATTGCCGTTATCATTATTCTTTTTGTTTTACTCTTTCCCATACAGGTTGCGGCCACAAGTACCCCTGTGGATAGTCAAGATTATACCCTTGAGGTAGATCGGAAGAGCACACGTCTGAACTCCAGTCACTCCGGAGAATCT
>CAXHYW010000578.1:0-3393 GCA_964021475.1 uncultured Desulfobacteraceae bacterium
GCTTGGCCGCCAGAAGGGCGGCTTCGTTGACCAGGTTTTCAAGGTCTGCACCGGAGAAACCCGGGGTTCCCTTTGCCAGAATGGTCGGATTCACATCCGCATCCAGGGGAGTCTTTTTCATGTGTACCCGCAGAATACCTTCCCTCCCTTTGATGTCCGGCATATCCACCACCACCTGACGGTCAAACCGTCCCGGTCGGAGCAGGGCTGGATCCAGCACATCTGCCCGGTTGGTGGCGGCCATAAGGATGACCCCTTCATTGGATTCAAATCCGTCCATTTCCACCAACAGCTGATTTAAGGTTTGTTCCCGCTCATCATGACCACCACCCATGCCAGCACCCCTTTGACGCCCCACGGCATCAATTTCATCAATGAAGATGATACAAGGCGCATTTTTCTTGCCCTGGGCAAACAAATCCCTGACCCGGGAGGCACCTACCCCCACAAACATTTCAACAAAGTCAGAGCCTGAAATGGTGAAAAAGGGAACCCCTGCTTCTCCGGCCACGGCTCTGGAAAGGAGAGTCTTACCAGTACCGGGATTTCCCACCAACAGCACCCCCTTGGGAATCCGGCCGCCTAAACGGGTAAATTTGTCCGGGGTTTTTAAAAACTCCACTATTTCTTCCAACTCTGCCTTGGCTTCATCGATGCCTTCCACATTGTCAAAGGTGACTTTTTCACTCTTGTCATCTATGAGCCGGGCCCGGCTTTTTCCAAAGGACATGGCTTTTCCACCGCCACCGCCCCCCTGCATTTGACGCATAAAGAAAATCCACACTCCGATAAGCACAATCATGGGCAGCCAGGAAACCACAATGGACATGAGCCATGAGGATTCTGCCGGTGGTTTGGCCTTAATGGTAACACCACTGGCCCTCAAGGTCTTGATCAGATCCCCGTCTGCCGGGGCAAAACTTTTATATTTCCCGCCACTGCTGTCGGTGACAAATAAATCCTGTCCCTGGATCACCACATCCTGAACCCGGCCGTCTTGGACCATTGACAGAAATTCCGAATACCCCACTTCGGCCTGCTTCACCTGCTGTTGGTTAAAAACATTATAAAGCATGACCATCATCAGGACAATCACCAACCACAGGGAAATATTTTTATAGAATTGATTCAAAGTGTTTCCTCTCTTTTCCGTTTCTTTTTTTTAAATTGATGGAATCAATAAAACTCCAAATATATATAAACATAAAATCCGAATATACAAGAAAAAATTTTTCAGCTTCCCCCCTTTAGATTCTTTGCATCACCCCGCCTTAACCGCTTTTGGGCCTTGCCAAGTTCCCTTAGGGGCAGGGCTTCTTTTTGAATGCAAAGATTCTCCCAGGTTCTGTAAACCCGAATTTGTCCGGGCAAATCAAGACTTTTCCCGGATTCCGATCGATCCATAAGATTAAGAATATCCTGAATATGGGTCAGAGTGATCGCTTTAAGATCTTGCTTAACCAGGCCAATGGCCAAGCGCAATACCCGGTTGATCAGGGCCGGATGGTTTGGGACCAGCTCTATAATTGTCAAAGCTACCAATGTTTTGGTTTGCTTGGCCATACAGCGCTTCAAGGCCTTTGCAGCCTGGTCTGTTAAAAAATCCTCCTCTTGACGAAGGATGTGGCTGAGACGATCCAGACTTGCTTTTATCCCAGGATTAAACTGTTGTTCAAGCTGAGGGATCAAATTGTGGCGGATTTTGTTTCGTAAATAAGATTCATCTGTATTGGAAGAATCTGTCACAAAAGCCTGATTCTTGTCCTTTAAAAAGGTGAAAATCTGGTCTTTTGACAGTTGAATCAGCGGACGGATAAACCGGTTTCCCCGAATAGGAGGAATTCCGCACAATCCTTTGGGGCCTGATCCCCGCAACAGGTTCATGAGCACCTGTTCACAATTGTCATCCAAGGTGTGGCCCGTGGCAATTTTGGTATACCCGTGGGTATCGGCTATCTGTGCGAAAAAGGCATACCGGGCGTCACGGCCGGCTTCTTCTATTGAGAGGTGTTCTTTCTTTGCCAACCCCAGAATATCCACGGTTTTACAAAAAAAGGGCAGGCCCAATTTTTGGGCCAATTCTTTAACAAAGGCTTCATCCCTTTGTGATTCCTCCCCCCGGAGATCATGGTTCAGGTGGGCAATACCAAGCGTCAGGTTCCGGCTATTTGCCAGGGAAAGGAGAACCCGTACCAGGGCCACAGAATCAGGGCCTCCGGAAACAGCTACCAGAATTACATCTTCCTTTTGGACCATGTCAAATTGGGCAATGGTTTCAAAAACTTTCTGGACAAAAAGCGCTTTAAGGGATGCGCCATTGAATTCTGGGGTCATCTATATCCTTTCAGCGCAGGCAAACAGTGGATGGGAGGAGGCTGGCATCAACCCTGCCCTGGTGGCATATTCAAAAAATGTGGTCGCCGCAGTGGTGCCGGTTTCACCGATATCCTTTGAAAATTCATTGACATACAGCCCGATATGCTGCTGAATCACTTTCTTTTCCATCTCCTGGGCATGTTCCAGAATATAGGCCTCCCCCAGGGTAGGATGTAAGAAAGCATGGTCAATGGATTCCCGAATCAGGGTCTGAATTTCCAATGCCAGATCCGGCGCCATGGAGCGTTTGACGGCTATACAGCCCAAAGGGATGGGTAGGGAGGTTTTGTCCTCCCACCACTGGCCCAGATCAGCTTTCATTTCAAGGTTCATGTTCTGGTATACAAACCGGCCTTCATGGATGATCACCCCGAAATCAGCGGATCCGTTCATCACAGCTGGCATAACACGTTCAAAGGGCATGGGAATGATGGTAGTTTTTGTATTCGGGAACAGATCATCCATATAGAATCGGAACAGATGATAGGCCGTGGTGCCAAGCCCCGGCACAGCGATCACTTTTGTGGTTTTGTCATCCAGATGCCGATTGGGCAGAGAAATGATCAAAGGGCCGCATCCCATTCCCAAAGCCGCACCGGTCCGCAACAGGGCATATTTGTCCAGAAGATTTCCCAGGGCCGCAAAGGAAAGCTTGGTAATGTCATAAGTGCCCCTGGCCGCATTTTGGTTCAGGGTTTCCACATCTTCCAGAACAATATTAAAAGCAAGCCCCCGGGTGTCAATCAGGTGTTTGGCGATGCCTTTAAATATAAAGGTGTCATTGGGACAGCTGGAATAGGCCAAATCATATGTTTTTTTGATTTTCATACCCCCATTAGTATCAATTTTCCTAGGTTGATTGCAATGTGAATTTCACAGAAGGGTAGCTGACCAGCCCATTAAAAGTATAGCAATCTAATAGAAATACCGGCATTCTATATTTTTTTATGGTTCTTGACTGAGTCGTATGATATAAATATACGTAAATTCCCATCATTGTAACTTGTATTAGACAAA
>CAXHYW010000579.1:0-3392 GCA_964021475.1 uncultured Desulfobacteraceae bacterium
GAGATTCTCCGGAGTGACTGGAGTTCAGACGTGTGCTCTTCCGATCTCAGGGTGTGGAATCCCTTGATCACTAAAAAACCCAGGATAACACAAAAGACACCCACCAACCCCAGACTGCATCCCCATGCAAACAAGGCAAATCCTCTGTCCCAAAGCCAGGATCTTAATTGCAATGATTCCATTTGCAATGGTTTCATTTAATTCCTGCCCTTCCCGGCCAGAAACCGGACCAGGATCACCCCGATCCCGGTCATGGCATAGAGGCTGATACCGCAGACAAATATGGTTTTAAACTCAATGCTGTCAAAATCCGCCGCTATGATCAAACCGATATGGGCGGTGAGGGTTCTGGCCGAATCCAGGATGGACCCGGGAAACCCAACCGCATTCCCGCTGATCATCAAGGCGATCAGGGTATCGCCCATGGCCCGGCCAAAGGAAAGGATGAGGCCTGAGACCATTGATTTCCAGGCACAGGGCAGGATAATATAAAAAAATTTTTGTACCGTGTTTGCCCCCAGGGCATCGGCGGCATTTAAATACCCCTGGGGAACCAGGGAAAAGCTTTGGGAGAAAAAAAGAATCATGGTCGGCGAGATTAAAATCCCGAGCATCATGCCAGCGGAAAGGATGCACATCCCGGATCCTTGTGAAAAAACCTCCCTGACCAGGGGAACCAGGAGAAAAATGCCCACAAACCCATAAATAACAGTGGGAACCGCCGTCATTGACTCCACAAGTTTCTTGAGAATTTTTCCCTTTCCTTTGGGGTGTAATACCCCCACAAAACAAGCCACACCGCAACTTAGGGGAAAGCTCACCCCCACCGCCAGCAGGGCAATGCTCATGGTTCCGACAATCATGGGACCCAGACCGAAAATGCCATGGTCCGGAGACCAGGGCTGGATCAGCATATTCCAGAACATCCCCTGGGCAAATATCGGATAGGCTAAGGCCACCATAAACCCCAATATACCCAGGGTAATACCGACACTTAAAAGGGAGGCGCCCAGAAAAATAAATTTTGGTATTTCTTTCACCATCAGTTCACACCCATTAATTCACAGGGATAAATCCTTTGGCAGCTGCCATGGCCTGGCCGTCTGGCCCCAGAAGATAATCAATGAATTTTTTGGCAAGCCCCGTGGCCTCACCCTTTGTATTGGAAAAAAGCCCCCTTGCCACCTTGTATTGACCCGATTTCACCGCATCCATGGTGGGGGCGATCCCATCCAGCGTCAGGGGGGCAACCCCCTTGTCAATGAACCCCACCGACACATACCCAATGCTATAAGGGTCATTGTTGACGGCTGTTTTCATGGCCCCGTTGGAAACAACCACATTGGCTTTGGCCGTGATGTCAGATTTTTTCAACGCTTTTTTCCAGAACACGGAACGGGTTCCACTGGCCTTATCACGGGTATAGACATTGATGAATTTATCATCCCCGCCCACTTCTTTCCAGGAAAGGATTTTCCCTGAGAAGATGTCCTTGAGCTGCTGGGTGGAAAGCGCGTTCACCGGGTTTTTGGGATTGGTAACAGCGGCCACCCCGTCAATGGCCCATTTGTACATTTTCAATCCATATTTGGTCACTTCGGCTTGTGTGGCCTGTCTGCCGGAATTGCCTATATCAACCAACCCCTCTCCCACCTGTTTGATACCAGCCCCGGATCCTCCGCCAGCAATGGTAATCTGTATCTTTGGATTAAACGTCATTATTTTTTGAGCCACAGCTTTCATCACAGGGATGTGGGCGGTGCCGCCGGAAATCCGCAAAACCCCATTTTCACCGGCAAACACATCCAGTTCCGAAGCCATACAAAAACCGCTGAATCCTGTTTGGAGCAGGACAAGCATGCCGATCATAATTATTTTTTTCTTCAATTTATTCAATTTCATTTTGTTCTCCTTTTTTAATCGTTGCTATTTAATAAATCTGCCATAAAAATACAACACCCTAGGACGTTCCAGATGCTTTTTCCGCCAGAATCAACGCGGCCCCCAATGCCCCCATCATCTGGGGCCTTTCCGGAACCATCACCTGTCTGCCAAGTTTCTGAGATACCAGATCTTTGATGCAGGGATTGTTTGCAACCCCGCCGGAAAAGACGATATCTCCCTGGGAGGAGATCCGGTTGATCATGCCGGCAGCCCGTTTGACCACGCTTAAGTGCAGTCCCCTGGCAATTTCTTTGCGGTCGGCCCCCCTGGCGATGAGGGAGGTGACCTCTGATTCGGCAAAAACTGTGCACATGCTGTTGATACTCAAATCATTCTGGGCGGCCAAGGCGGCCAATCCAAATTCATCAATGGAAAACCCCAGATTCTTAGCCATGATTTCCAAAAACTTGCCGGTTCCGGCGGCACAGCGGTCATTCATTTCAAATTTTTTAACCCGGCCCCTGTCATTGAGGGCAATGGCCTTGGAATCCTGGCCGCCAATATCCAAAATGGTGGTTGCACCGGGAAAAACAGAGACCACCCCCCTTGCATGGGCCTTAATCTCCGTAACCGTTTGGGCATCATCAAAGGCGGTTTCAAAAAGTCCCCTTCCGTATCCCGTGGCCATGATCTGGTCATAGGACACATTCCCAAGAATCCGTCTGGCTTCGGTGATGGGATCAAACCCGGTATCGGTCTGGAAAAAATCCATGAGGTTCCCCTGTTCATCCACCACCAAAAGCTCAATGGTTCTGGAGCCGATATCAATGCCTGCATATTTTTTCATTTTTTATCCTTCATTTTTACCTATTTTTATTTTGAAGGGATCTGTGATCAAAATCCTTAGGCAAGCGTTTCAAGAAAGGCCTCTATCCTGGTTTCAAGCTGCCCCATATCATTCTTAGAATAGAGGAAATCGGCCATATGAAAATAGGGACAGGTATCGGCCACAGCATGGCCGTAACTGGATTTTATCAAAGGACACAGATTGGCTGGCAGGTGCGCCTCCGCAGCCGGGAAAGAATCCTCACTCCCGGAACAAAGGGAAACAGGGATGGCCCCGGCTGCGGCCACAATCTCCTTGGGGGTGAATGCACAATAAAGCCCCACAATTTTTTGCCCCATGGCACTTTGCACAACTGCCTGGGCATAGACCCGGTCCTCGATGGCTTTTTGGTATGACTGGTCAAATAATAATCCGGGAAGCGGTTTATCCATACAATACTCTCATTGTTTTTTTTGGGGGGTTAAGATCAGTCCCTCTTGGTTTCTTGATTTTTATTTTGCCCCAATTGCATAATCTTCCATGACTAATAAGAATTCAGGGGTTAATCAAATCGTTAATATCTCTTGGAAACGCCGAATTTATCGAAAAAAGCTATCCTTCAAACACTTCCCTATTTAAGTTGCTCGATAAAGGCCTCTATCCTGGTTTTCAATTGCCCCAC
>CAXHYW010000580.1:0-3387 GCA_964021475.1 uncultured Desulfobacteraceae bacterium
CTTTTCAAAGGATTCTATTATCTGGATATCTTTTCTTGAGGGTTTGAAGATGTTCAAAGCCATTGCCACCAACTGGTTGACGTCCAACAGGGCAATTTGATATTTCCCCCCCCTGGCAAATCCCAGCAGCCGGCTTGTTAGCTCTGCCGCGGTCTCCACCAGTTTTTCTATTTGGCGGGTGTGGGAAGCTATCTTTTCCACAGCACTCAGATCGATTCGCATCAGGGACAGATGACCCTGGATGCCCATTAAAATATTGTTAAAATCATGGGAAATTCCCCCGGCCAGAACGCCGATGGCTTCCATCTTATGTGCCTGTTGAAGCTGGATCTGGAGGGATTTTAATTCGGAAATATCCGTCACAACCACCATCGCTCCTTTTTCCGGATTCCCTGGATACAGAAGAGATGTGCGAATCCGGCAGTCAAAGGCGGTGCCGTTTTTTCTGGAAAGCCTTGTTTCAACCACGCCAATATCGTATTTTTTTATTCCCGCAATAAGGGCTTTGCCTACGCGTTCATATTCTTTTTGGGTGGGATACAAAATTCTGACATTTTTCCCTCCAAGTGATCCCGCTTCATATCCCAGCATGTCATAAAAACTTTCATTGGCCCACTCAATAACCTTGTCCCTTACAACCCCGAGGCCTGCAGGAGAAGACTCCAGAATAACCTTCATTTGTTTGAAGGACAATTGTGCCGGGTCACCGGGGTTGACATCATTTGGGGGAATTTTGTGGGCGTTTAATCTTCGTCCGGAACCGTGGATATTGTTTTCAGCATTCTTTTTATGATATTCTCGGGTCATAAGAAAATCCTGGTTTGTTTTCATAAATTGACGGGGGATCGAGTTGCTGGTAAGTATAGCAGACTTTTTTTCATAATACTAAGGCCAAGATAAAAAAAAATGTATCATAAAAAAAATTTTTATTCAGTATTCCCCTATTTTTCTGCGCTGGTTAGCGGGTTTCTGTTAACGGCCTGTTTTCCCGATTCCGGCCTGTATTATCTTGCCTTTATTGCCCTGGTTCCCCTCCTTTTTTCCATTCAATCCATGACACCCAAACAATCCTTTTATGCGGGGTTTTTGGCGGGGGCTTCTCATTATCTGACCCTGATCTATTGGATTGTCCCCACGGTGACGATTTACGGCGGTCTGAATTGGGTGCTGGGTGTTGCAACCCTGGCACTGTTGTGCCTTTATCTTGCCCTTTATATCGCAGGATTTGCCTGGCTCATTAAACGACTGGATCCCCCCTTGTGGGCAACCCCCCTTGTGGGCGCCGGTATCTGGGTCGGGTTGGAATATATCCGGACCCATGCCCTCACGGGATTTCCCTGGGGCATACTGGGCTATAGCCAGTATTTAAACCAGATCCTGGTTCAGATGGCGGATTTGACAGGGGTTTTGGGCATCTCTTTTGTAATTGTGCTTAGCAATCTTACCCTGGCCCACTTATTTGTTTACATGGGCTTTTCACCAGATAGGAAAAAAAAGTTCCGCCGGGAAACCTGGGTCATCCTTTCTTATACCCTGGTGATTGTGGTGGCAGCCGGTCTCTATGGCAGGCATCAGATACAGAGGATGGAGGGTTTGATTCACAAGGCGCCAAAGCCTAAGATTTGTGTTGTCCAGGGCAATATCAACCAGGCCCTCAAATGGGACAAGACCTTTAAAAAAGCCACCGTTGAAAAATATGGACGTCTGTCCCTGGGAGCTGTTTCCAAAGAAGTAGAACTGATCATCTGGCCGGAAACGGCCCTCCCTTTTTACTATGGGAGTGATACGGAGTATTCTAATCTGGTGGATGGATATATCCGAAAGGCCAGGACCCATTTTCTTGTGGGAAGTCCTGCCTATGAGCGGGGCCAGGAAACCATGCGCTTTTATAACCGGGCCTATATGCTTAACCCCCTCGCCCTTGTGACCGGAACCTATGACAAAACCCATCTGGTCCCCTTTGGAGAGTATGTTCCCCTGGGGGACTATCTGACGTTCCTCGGCAAGATCACCGAGCAGGCCGGTAATTTCAGTAGGGGAGATAAAACCTTTGTCCCCTTATCCTTTCGGGATCACAAAACAGGGGTGCTCATTTGTTTTGAAATTCTTTTCCCTTCCATTGCCCGGGAGTTTGTTAAAAACGGGGCAGATATATTGACCACCATTACCAATGATGCCTGGTTCGGACAAACCTCTGCACCCGGACAGCATTTTGCCGTTGCCGTGCTCCGGGCGGTTGAAAACCGCAGGAGTGTTGTCCGGGCCGCTAATACCGGAATTTCCGGGTTTATTGATCCCCTTGGAAGGGTGATGGAAGAGACCGGTCTTTTTGAAAAAGCCGCCATAACAAAGCCGGTCCCGGTCCTGGAAGAGATCTCTTTTTATACCCGCCATGGGGAGCTTCTTGTCATGGCCGCACTGGTTGCAATTTTCTTGGGTTTCATGGTAAAAGGGATAAACAAATTCTTTAGGAGACGTCAAAAATGAGTGCCGATTCAAAACAGACCATTTCAGCCATTTTAAACAAATTAGGTCAACTCAAGGAGTATCTTTGACGTCCCCATAAAGGAGAAGCGCCTCCGGGAACTGGAACATTTTATTGCCAGGCAGGATTTCTGGGATGATGCAGACAAGGCCACAAGCCTGTTAAAAGAGCGGACAACTCTGTCCAACCTGCTTTCAAACTGTCAACAAATTTCCGACGATATTGAAGAGGCCGACCTGCTGTTGGAGATGGCCCTGGAAGAATCGGACAAGGAGAGTGAGCAGGAGGTGGCCCTTCTCCTGGCAACCCTTGAAAAGAAAATAAAGAAATTTTCCGTGGAAATTACCCTGAACCAGGAAGACGATGCAAGGGATGCCCTGGTCACCATCAATGCCGGTGCCGGCGGTACCGATTCCCAGGATTGGGCGGAAATGTTGTTCCGGATGTACACCCGGTGGATTGATAAAAAAGGGTATAAACTACAGATCATCGATTATCAACCCGGTGACGAAGCTGGCCTCAAAGGGGCCACCCTCCGTGTTTCCGGTGAAAACTGCTATGGATTCATGAAGGTGGAATCAGGGGTTCACCGACTGGTTCGCATCTCCCCCTTTAATTCCAACGGAAAACGGCACACCTCCTTTGCCTCTGTTTTTGTCTACCCTGAAATTAAGGATGAGATTGTCATCGACATCGAGGAAAGCGAAGTCAGAATTGATGTCTACCGTGCCAGCGGTGCCGGGGGGCAGCATGTGAACAAGACCAGTTCCGCCGTCCGTATCACCCATCTGGCCACCGGGGTTGTGGCCCAATGCCAGCAGGAATCCTCCCAGCACCGGAACAAGGAAATCGCCTTTAAAGTATTGAAATCCCGCCTCTATCAATTGGAAAAGGACAAACAG
>CAXHYW010000581.1:0-3386 GCA_964021475.1 uncultured Desulfobacteraceae bacterium
TCTACACATAGAGGCACACTCTTTCCCTACACGACGCTCTTCCGATCTCCTGGACCTTTTACGGCAGTGTGGGGGCTGCAGGCAGATCCGGTATCACCGGATTTCTGGCCATTTACCTGGGGCCCACCCTCACCATGATTCTGGGCTGGCCCGTGCTGAGAAAAATCATCAGGATCTCAAAAATCAATAGAATTACTTCCATTGCCGATTTTATTGCCTCCAGGTATGGGAAAAGCGCCACCATAGCAGGGGCTGTCACGATAATCGCCGTGCTGGGTATTGTCCCTTACATGTCGGTTCAGATCAAGGCTATATCTACCTCCTTCCAGCTGATCAGCCAGTTTCCCGATGTGTATATGGCAACCGGGGGAACACGGCTTGCCCCCACAAAGGATACTGCTTTTTTCGTGGCAATTTTGCTGGCCCTGTTTGCCGTTATCTTCGGTACCCGGCATCTGGATGCCACTGAGCGCCATGAGGGGTTGGTGGCAGCCATTGCCTTTGAATCCGTGGTTAAGCTGATTGCCATAATTTCCCTGGGGCTATTTATCACCTATGGCCTTTATTCCGGATTTTCCGACCTTTTTGAACAGGCATCCAGGGTACCTGAGATCCGGGAACTGTTTGTAATGGAGGTGGATGCGGCCTCTTTCACGGGGTGGTGTAGTTCTCTGTTTCTGGCCATGATGGCAATTTTTCTCCTGCCCCGGCAGTTTCAGATCATTGTGGTGGAAAATGTTGATGAGAACCATTTAAAAAAGGCCATCTGGCTTTTCCCTCTCTATCTTCTGGCCATTAATATTTTTGTGATTCCCATTGCCTTTGGCGGCCTGCTTCATTTTTTTGAACGCTGTTCCCTGGACCCCGGCTGTCAATCCCTTCTCTCCCAGCCCTTTGACGGAATCTTAGAGTTCGCAAAGGGACGTGTGGATGCGGATTATTTTGCCCTGACCCTGGCTATGGCCGAAAAACAGCAGGTATTGGCAATGTTTGCCTTTATCGGCGGCATGTCAGCTGCAACAGGAATGGTGATTGTTGAGACTATTGCCCTGTCCACCATGGTCTGCAATGACCTGGTCATGCCGATTCTGCTTCGGCTGACCGTTTTAAAAATGGCCCAGAAACAAGACCTGGGCCGGCTGCTATTGATTATCCGGAGGATAAGCATTCTGCTGATCGTGCTCATGGGGTATCTCTATTATCACTATGTCGTTGAATACTATTCCCTGGTCTCCATCGGGATGATCTCTTTTGCCGCAGTTGCCCAGTTTAGTCCTTCTGTCATCGGGGGGATTTTCTGGAAGGGCGCGACTAAGAGTGGAGCGCTGCTGGGACTTATAGCCGGTTTCTTTACCTGGGTCTATACCCTGGTTCTGCCCTCCATGGCCCAGGCAGGCTTCCTCTCAAAAGAGTTGCTGACTAACGGTCCTTTTGGCATCGGGTTTCTGAATCCGGTACAGCTCTTCGGACTGAATACTCAGCTTTTAGGGTTTAACCAGTACAGTCATGCCGTATTCTGGAGCATGGCGGTGAATGTCGGGCTTTTTATCGGTGTGTCCCTGTTTTCAAGGCAAAGTGACACTGAGAAGAAACAGGCCACCTTGTTTGTGGATGTGTTCAGGCATTCGGTGGAATCTGAAAAATCATCTTTCTGGCGGGGCACCGCATCTGTGGCGGATTTAAAAACCCTGTTGGAGCGTTTCCTGGGGAAAAAGCATACCCATGATGCCCTGACCCGTTATGCCCGGGAGCATACGCTTAACTGGGACCGGGATCCCATTGCAGATGCAGGGCTTGTATCCCATACGGAGAAGCTCCTGGCCGGGGCCATCGGAACGGCCTCAGCCCACGGCATGGTTCGGTCTGTGGTGGAAGAGGAACCCCTGAGCATGGACGAGGTCATGCTCATCCTGGATGAGACCCAGCAGATGATTATCTACAGTAAGGAACTGGAAAATGCCACCAAAGAGCTTGCTGCAGCCAACGAGCGGTTAACCGAACTCGACCGGTTGAAAAACGAATTTATCTCAACGGTTACCCATGAGCTTCGAACCCCCCTGACCTCTGTCCGGGCGCTGGCTGAAATCATCCAGTCAAATCCCAACCTTCCTGAAGACAAGCACAGTCAATTTGTGGGGATCATCATTAAAGAGAGCCAGCGTCTGTCCAGGCTGATTAATAATGTGCTCGACTTCCAGAAGATTGCATCCGGCAGGATAGAATGGCAGATGGCCCGGCTTGACTTCAGGGAAGTGATTGAGGATTCGCTTTCTGCTACGGGTCAGCTTATCAATGAGAAGAATATTGAACTGGTGCTGGATTTCCCGCACCATACCCACCTTGTCGCAGGAGACAAGGACCGTCTCATCCAGGTGATGGTGAATCTCATATCCAATGCCGTTAAATTCTGCGGTCCTGAAAAGGGCACTATAACGGTGGGCATGGTTAAAAAAGGAGAAGGCAATTCGGAAAAACAACGTCTGGAAGTCTTTGTCAGGGACAACGGGGTGGGGATCAGCCAGGAGGACCAGCAAATTATTTTCCAGGAATTCCGCCAGGTTTCTTCAGGGCCCAGGCCTTCGGGAACCGGCATCGGCCTGACGATCACCCGGCATATTATAGATTCCCACGGAGGGCGGATCTGGGTTGCGAGTAAATTGGGTAAAGGGTCAACTTTCTTTTTTACCCTGCCTTTGGTAGAATGATTCAAACAATCCATGGCCTGGAAAAAAAAGGGGGGGGGGAACTATGAAGAAAAAGATACTAATCGTAGATGATGAACCCAATATCATCGTGCCCCTGGAGTTTTTAATGACCCAGAACGACTATGAGGTTCAAACCGCTGAAACCGGGGAACAGGCCATTGAGGTGATATCAAGCTGGAAACCGGATCTGATTCTCCTGGATATCATGCTGCCGGGAATGGACGGATATGAGGTTTGCCAGAAAATCAGGCAGGAAAGGGAACTCAATCATACCCGGATCATATTTTTATCCGCCATGGCCCGCTCCATTGATATTGAAAAGGGAATGGGCCTTTTGGCGGACGAATATATTACCAAACCCTTTGCCACAGATCATGTGGTCGCCCGGGTCGCAGAGCTTTTGGCTGAGACCTGAAGTGTGCCTGGATAGCTTGATGACAGTATGTCAAGACATCTGCTGTTGATCCCCGCCTCCGATAAATTCAAATTCAAGCTGCGACTGAAGGGCTTTATTCTTTTTTAATATCTGTTTCAGCATCTGTTTTTCAATGGACGAGAGATGTTTGGCATTCACCTGGTTTTCTGCCTTTGTCTTCAGGGCCAGAATCCTGTGGGTCTGTTCCATGAACCGCAGTTAGATCGGAAGAGCACACGTCTGAACTCCAGTCACTCCGGAGAATC
>CAXHYW010000582.1:0-3386 GCA_964021475.1 uncultured Desulfobacteraceae bacterium
TGTTTTTCGGCATTGCCCTGTCCGTGATACCCGATGAAAAGCGGCAGCCCCTGATCGATCTTATAGAAACCATCAACCAGGCCATGATCTGGATGATCAAAAAAGTATTGGTCATTGCCCCCATCGGGGTGTTCGGCCTCATGGTCAATTCCATTGCGCTTTTCGGCATGGATATCATGAAACTAGTCCTGGCATTATTGGCTGTCTTCTCCGGCACCTTAGGCCTGATCCATTTTGGTATGATGCCCTTGCTGGTCATGCTATTGGGCCGGATGAATCCCATAAAATTTCTTGCCGGCATGAAAGAAACCCAGATACTGGCATTTGCCAGTGCATCCTCCATGGCCACCCTGCCCGTGAACAAGCAAGAATGTGAGGCTCTGGGTGTAAAACCTGCCGTCACAGCCTTTGTGCTCCCCCTGGGAGCCACAATCAACATGAACGGCAATGCCATGCTCTATGCCCTGACTGCCACCTTTTTCGCCCAGATGTTTGAGGTGGAACTGGGCATGGCCCAATATGTGGCCATCATCCTGACCTCGGTTCTCGGAGCAATTGGAACGGCCGGGGTACCGGGACCCGCTCTTTTGGTTGTTGCGGTTCTGGTGGCAGCCGGGATTCCCCTGGCAGGGCTGCCCCTGATCTTCGGCGTAGATCGGCTCTTTGATATGATGCGAACCTCCACCAATGTGCTGGGAGACGCTTCCTGTGCTGTTATTGTGAACCGTATGCTGGAAGGAGACTCAATTAAACCCTCATGAAACCGTTACCTAAAGTTATCATACTGGCCACCGGCGGCACCATTGCCGGATCGGCCCCCTCCTCCACCCAGACCGGATATACCTCGGGGAAAATCGATGTTGAAGGCATGATCCAGGCAGTGCCCAATCTTGATAAACTTGCTAGGGTAGAGGGTGAGCAAATTTCAAATGTCGGCTCCCAGGACATGTCCTTTAAAATCATGATCACCCTTGCCAGAAGGATCAATGAACTTTTAGAAAGAGAAGAAATCCAGGGGGTGGTGGTGACCCACGGCACCGATACCATGGAGGAAACCGCCTTTTTTTTAAACCTGACTATAAACAGCACCAAACCCGTTGTCATGACCGGTGCCATGCGGCCTTTCACCGCCCTAAGCGCCGACGGCCCCTTAAATATGTACAATGCCGTGGCCGTGGCCGCCGACCCCAAATCCTGTGGAAAGGGGGTGCTGGTGGTGATGAATGATCGGATTCATGGTGCCCATTCCCTGACCAAAACCAATACCACCTCGGTGGAAACCTTTTTATCCCCGGTAAACGGCATCATGGGCACCGTGATCTATGGGGCCATCCAATACTATCGCGGCCCCTTCCGGCACCACACCCATCTAAGTGAGTTCTCCCTTGAAGGGATCGCCCTTGAAGGGACCGCCCTTACCGGGGTGGCCAATCTTCCCCGGGTGGATATCATGTACGCCTGTGCAGACATGCCCCCGGATCTCATCAATTGCTCTGTTCAAAATGGGGCCAAGGGGATTGTCATCGCAGGGGACGGCAACGGCAACATGAATGAGGCCACTGTGAAAAATGCCGCCCAAATGGCAAACCAGGGCATCTTCATTGTCCGTTCCTCCCGGGTTCCCACGGGAACCGTGGGCAGAAATGTTGAAGTGGATGACGATGCCAATCAATTTATTGTTTCCGACGAGCTCAACCCGGCCAAGGCAAGGATACTGCTGATGCTGGCCCTTCTACAAAAGCGCAGCTTCCCGGAGGTCCAAAACCTTTTTTATACCTATTGAAGTGGTTCAATGGGAGGGCAAGGGCAGGTAAATCTTTGCCCCCTTTGGCAGATCCGTAAAGTCACCTATTTTATCCCCGGGGGTAAGGATTCCCGGCGGCAGATAATAGATGGTTCCGGACGCCCGATATTTACTGCCGGCTATTTTATAGGCCGTTCGGGAGCGGGTAATGCTAAAAGGCCCTTTATACCCCACCAGAATTCTTGTCCCTACGGGCAAATCATCCCAATCTGAAATTTTTGATCCTGGATATACCCGGCCCGAGGGCAAAAAATAAATAGTGGTGTCCTCCCGGTATGCAAGCCCTGCATGGGACCAGGCCGTCATGTTGTCGGAAATAATTTTCACACGAGTCTGGGCCTGGATCTTAATAACGGCAGGTTCCACGTTCTGATTTAAAATCACTTTGGTGTTTATTGGCAAATGGTCAAAGCCTATGGTACTGCTGATCCTGTTTCCCGGAAGGGTGCGTCCGTCGGGAAGCAGATAGACCGTGGTTTTATCATCGTAATCCCCACCGGCAATGGACCAGGCAGAATTGGTCCTGGATATATAATTGGATCCGTATTTGTCAGGACCTTTCACGGGGACCGGTCCCTTGAAAGGGGACCCATAAAATACTCCGACCAGTTCCGGATCGGCCATCAACCTTCTTGCCCGGACATCCGGATCATATTTCCAGCTGGACCCGAGCCTGGCTTTGGCACGGTTAAAATTTTTTGCACATCTTTTCCGGCCCCGGTGATTTTTATGAAACCAGGGATTGGGTTTTCCATAGGCAATCTGGCTGTGGGTGAGCACAGAACGGTCATCCAACCTGTAAACCTTTTGTAAAATATCCAGCAGGATTCCCAAAGAGAGATATTGCCGATCGGTAATGGGGGCGTTGTGATATCCGACCAACTCAATGCCCAGGGAAAAATCACTGACATTGTCCCTGGCATTCCACATGGAAAGTCCTGCATGATCTGCCCGGTATTGTTTATCTAAGATTTTATAGGTATTCCCGTTTCTGGCAATCACATAATGAGCGTGTCCCCCGGGTGTTTTATATCCGCTTTTAAATTGTTTGCCTTTCGATACCACTCGAAGGGTGGCACCAAGGCCAAGCTCAGAGGTATGAACAATAATATTACGGGTCTTCCTGCGGTTTTTCTTTTGGAAATGGGGATTCAGGCGGGAACGATGATCAATCAGGTTTGTCTGAAATTTTTGATATTGGGATTGGCTGTAGCCGTCCGATAGACATGGATTCACCAGGAGACACAAAAGAATAAGCCAACCCCATCTCCATGGACCGGCTATCAGATCACAGTCATTTATTATGGAAAATTTGGGTTGTTGGTAATATACAGGTCCATTCATGCCCGGCACTATAACAGGGGGATCACAAATTATAAACAATTAATCAGGGATAAGGCAAAAACAGCGTTCTATCCGACCAACCCTTTAAAAACCCGCCGCAGATCCTTCTGGGTAATCCGGGGAAAACATAGGGTTTCAAAGGGATCTTTCATGGACACTTGCGTTCCGGGTATCCGGGCACACGGTGTCTAGATCGGAAGAGCACACGTCTGAACTCCAGTCACTCCGGAGAATCTCG
>CAXHYW010000583.1:0-3380 GCA_964021475.1 uncultured Desulfobacteraceae bacterium
ACGCTCGGGCAATAGGTTAAAAAGAAAAGCACCCCGATCTGGATGGCCAGAAAGGGCATGACCGCCTTGGATACAAAAATGATATCCCGCTTGGCAAGCGCCCCGGTGATAAAAAGGCTGACCCCCATGGGAGGGGTGCAATAACCAATGGCAAGATTTACCGTCATGATCAGCCCGAAGTGCATGGGGTCCACATTAAAGGGCCCCAAAAGGGGTAAAAAGACAGGCCCCAAAATCAATGTGGCAGAGATGATATCCATGAACATGCCGATAATAAGCAACAAGATGTTCATGACCAGCAAGAAAACGATGGGGGAAGAGATATTGCCCACCACCACTTCCGCCACCCGGTTGGGGATGTTTTCAAAGGTGAGATACCGGCCAAAACAGGTGGCCGAGGCCACAATCAGCAACAAGGTGGCCGAGGTGACGGCGGAACTTATGGTCACACTCTTGATATCTACAAAATTCATGGACTTATAGATAAAATACTCCACAAAAAAGGCATAGACACTTGCTACGACAGCCGCTTCATTGGCGGTAAACAATCCTGAAAAAATACCGCCGAAAATAATCACGATGAGCATGATTGCCCAAAATCCCTCTTTGAGAATTTGAAACAATTGACTAAAGTTGGGAGCGGGAAGCTTTTTGATATCCGTTCTTTTTCGATATTTCAAAAACGAATAGAGACACACACAAAAAATAATCATAATTCCCGGGACAAATCCTGTAATAAACAATCCTTCCAGGGACTCATTACTGATCATTGAATAAAAAATCATGCTGATACTCGGGGGGATAATCACCCCGAGATTTGGTGAGGTGGTCATTAACCCCAGGGTATAATCCTCGTCATATCCGTTTTTAATCAGGGCAGGAATCATGAAACCGCCCAGGGCCACAACCGTTGCAACGGTGGATCCGGATATGGCGCCAAACAACCCGCAACCGATAACCCCTGCCATACCAAGCCCGCCGGGCAGCCAGCTCACAAGTGAATTGGCAAGATTCATTAATTTCTCAACCATTTTTCCCTTGGCCATGATATTCCCGCAGAGGATAAAAAACAGCACCACCACAAGGGAGAACTTGTCCAGACTTCGAAAAAGGGTTTGTGACAAAAGCGCCAGGGGAATATCCAGAAAAAAGACAAAACCAATACTGGCCGTGAAGAAAAGACTCAGGAAAACAGGCACATAGGAGGTCATGAACCCCAAGAGAATACATAGAATTATCAGATCACTCATCTGCATGGAAGAAAGGCCCCTTTATTATCTGGATTTAAAATCTTGAATCATCACCTGGATCGTTCGGATACCGACCATCACGCCCATGACGGGCATGATGGCATAAACGGCCACAAGCGGTATCTGCATGATAATGGTTTTTTGGTGGGTCACATATTGCAGATGGGTCATTTGATACCCGTAATAGACCATCATCCCGGCAAAAAAAAGCATGAGCAAACTGGTATAAACGGTCAGACCCGGTTTAAGCTTTGGAAAAATCTGAACAACGGCATCAATCCGAATCATTGCCCGTTGTTTGACTGCGACGCTGGCCCCGACAAAAGTGGTGTAAATGATCACAATACGAACCAGCTCCTCGCTCCAGGCAAGGGTGTAATTAAATCCGTACCGTAATACCACGTTTGCAAAAAGCGATAACAGCGCTGAGATGACTAGGACAAAGAGTGTCCATTCTTCAATCCGGGTCACTGCACCATCAAATTTTTTCAGCATTTTTCCAAGCATAAACCAAGTCCTGTTTTAAGATTAACGATGAATCCAAACATCTCAACAAAAGGGATTATTTCAAGAAATTCTGAACTTCTTTCAAGTAACCATCCGATTTATAGGTATCATTGGGATAAATTTTATTGATTTCAGGAGCATATTTTTCATAGGTTCCCTCGCTCTGTTGCAATAGGGTCGCCATGTCTCCATCGGAAAGCTGAAAAAATTCAACTCCAGAGGCTTTTGCCTTTTCAATGTTGGTATTCTCTTCGGTCAGAGACTTGATGCGACTTGCGGCACAGACATCGTGAACACTTGAAACAAAGGCCTCTCTTAAGTCAGCAGGCAGTTTTGCCAACCAGGCTTTATTAAAAACCCAGATAAAAAGCCCCTGGGCATAGTTAATCTGGGTGAAATACTTGGCAACTTCAAATTTTTTGGTCACATTACACACCGTAGGGGTATGGTCAAGGCCAGTAATAACTCCCTGTTTCAGGGCAACTGGAACATCAGGCCATGGCATGGAAACAGGGTTAAATCCCCAATTTCTGTAACTAAGCTGATTTACCGCTGCTTCCGCAATTCTAAATTTTATTTTTTTTGCATCTTCAATATTTCTCACCGGAACGGTGGTGGCCCAGCCGTAGTTGCCGTAGCCGGTAATATCCAATCCGATCATTCCCTGGTGATCCATTGCCATGAGGAAATGATTGAACAATTCTTTGTTGCTGATAAATTTTTCCAGCTTTTCAAAGGAGTTCACAAGGAAAGGAAGATTCACCACACCAAATCTTGGGCCCAGGTTGGTGGAGGCCACCGAGGAGACACCCATGCCCTGAACCGCACCCATTTGAACCATGTTGAGAACTTCTACTTCACCGCCCAGCATGGAGTAGGGTTTAAAATCCACAAAAATCTGGCCCTTTGTTCTTTTCCAGACTTCATCCCGGATTTCAAAACCGGCCAGGGTTCCCATCAACCCCGGGGTGGAAACATTGGAAACAATGCATCGATACTTGGCACCCTTGGGATTAAAATCCGGTTTCCATTTGTCCAGAGTTGGCGCTGCCTTTGCAAAAACAGGAGAAGTGAACATAAAAGAGCCCACGACTAGAACAAGCAACAATAGTAATAATGTTCGGATTTTCATACTTAAGTTCCTTTCCATTAAAAAGTTTTTATCAATTACAGTGCCGGAACGACAATGTACCAGCACTGGTTTCAACTTTTGGAATTCAACAAAACTAAAGCATATTGAAGTATCAGCAATCCAAGGTCAGGTCAACTAAGTTCTCTCAACTCAACTCAACGGTCAGGAAGGAACGGGGTATTCGTATTATACCTTAAACCAATTGTTTAAATGCCTCTTTTCGACCGGTAAATTTCACACGCAACTGGGGTTTCATCAATTTGCCGGTTGGGTTTCGTGGCACCTGGTCAAAAATAATTTTCCGGGGAACTTTGTACAAAGAAAGCTTTAACTTGGCAAAATCAATTACTTGCTCTTCACTCAATTGCCTGCCCTCCTTTACCTGGATCACTGCCAAAACGATTTCCACCAGTCGATCATCGGGATATCCGATACAGGCAACATCAGATCGGAAGAGCACACGTCTGAACTCCAGTCACTCCGGAGAATCT
>CAXHYW010000584.1:0-3373 GCA_964021475.1 uncultured Desulfobacteraceae bacterium
TCGGGCTTGATCGGAATATCATTAATTCTGACACCGATGGCATTGTAGATTGCGTTCATGATGGCCCGCGGTGTGCAGGTCAGGGTGCCTTCACCAATTCCGCATGCACCGTACTCCCCGGCACCCTTCCAGACCTCAAGAAGGATGGGATCAATTTCAGGCATGTCGGCCATGGTGGGAATCTTGTAATCAATAAAATTAAAATTCAGGGGCACTCCGGTTATCTCGTCATAGATAATCTCTTCGGTCAGGGTTTCACCCAGCCCCATGACTTGGCCACCCACCTGCTGGGCTTCGGCGCCGGAAGCATACATGACGGTACCACAGTCATTGATCACCACCAGATGCAGCACATCCACTTTCCCGGTATCCATGTCCACTTCCACTTCGGCAAAATTGGCAAAATAGGGAACCCCTGTTTTTTCGTCATTGGCCAATTTGCTTTTGTTAATCGTGATGGGTACCAGGTCTCCCTTGAATAACAGCTCTTTCACGGTAAGTCCCTGGGCCGGATCTTTCTTAAGGAAAACCCGGCCGTCAACAATATCCATATCCGCAGATTTTGCCGTGAAAACCGGTTCGGCCCTGTCAAGAATCTCTTGTCTGATTTCATCCACTGCAGTGGCGATGACTTCGGACTGCAGATAGGAAACGGAGCTGTCTGTCTGGACACAGTCTTTCAGGCTGGTATCGGTGTTGACCAGGTGGTTCCAGTGGATTTTTTCCGGGGTAACCCCCAGAAAGCTCAAGGATTCGGCACACCCCAGAACGTTGCAGGTATTTGAGCCGGTTCCGGTTTCCACGGTGGGGGCATTGAGAATAACCGTACCATCCGGATTCAGGGTGATGGAAATCGGAATATGACCCCGGCGAACTTCCTGCCATTCCGCATGCCATGCCGGATGAATCGAAAAGCCGACACCCCGTTTTTTGGTCTTGTCATAGACAGGTCCCTGGCCGGGCTTATTGCGTTTTTCACTCCATCCTATTTTTGCGGCACCCTGGCGCAGCACTTCGGTCAGACTCTTGTCCGGAAGGGTTTCCCACTCATGTCCAAAATTCTTGATACACAGATCAATGGGATCCATGTCCAGTCGTTCAGCCAGCAAGTCCACCACATGGCCGAAAATAAGATTAAACTGGGAATTACCAACGCCCCGCATCATACAGGCCGGCAGTTTATTGGTATAAACCGCATAAGATTCCAGTTTCACGTTGGGAATATGGGCAAAAGAGACTTCAGAAATTTCCATGGGAGCAAATTTCAGGGCAAAGATTGAATGATCGGCATAGGCGCCGGTATTGCCGATTGATTTAAAGTACAGGGAGGTAATGGTACCGTCTTTTTTGGCACCAACCTTGCCCGTATAGATCGTGGGTTGACGGGAATCATGGAAACTTTCCCGGCGGGTATGTTTGAACTTTACAGGACGGCCTGTTTTTTTGGAAAGTATAGCCGTAAAAAGAAAAAAGGGCTGCTCGCCTGTGTCTCCCCGGCCAAACTGTCCGCCGACATAGGAAGAGATGACGGTTACCTTGTGCAACGGCAGATCCAGCATCTGGCTGATGTGCATGCGGGTTTGATCCGCTTCAAAGGAATTGGAATAGAGGGTAAATTTTTCATCTGTCCAATCTATCAGGCAGCACCAGTTATCAAGGGAGGCCTGGGTTGCGTTGTGGTGGGTTGAGGTGGCCTCGATCACAACTTCGGCATTTGCAAAATCGGCATCCACATCTCCCTTGTCCAGAAACACATCATCCCCCCCCATTTTTTCCGGGGGTAAAATATTATTTTCAGTCATGTCAGGATGAATAACAGGTGCACCCGGCTTCATGGCTTCGATTGGGTCAAGAACAAAGGGGAACACCTCCCAGTCAACCTTGATCAACCGGATGGCTTCATCGGCGATTTCTTCGCTCTCTGCAGCCACAACAGCGCCAACTTCATCGGTTACCCAGCAGGCATAGTCTCCCAATACCCGGCGATCATTAAACTGGCTCCACATCTTCCCATCGTAGGAGACGGTATCCACGCCATCGGTCCAACCGGCATTGGTTGGCCTGAGGGATGAAAATTCCGGGTCCTTGTAAGTCATTACAGAGACAACTCCCGGGAGCGCTTCTGCCTGGCTCACATCGATGTCCCGAATGCGGGCATGGGCATGGGGACTGCGCAGAACCTTGGCATACAGCATGCCGGGAAATCTGCTGTTGATGGTTATATCATCGACATATTCAACTTTTCCCCGGGCCTTTTCCCAGGCATCAATCTTGGGCCGGTAGCCGCCAACGAATTTACGATTCGAGTTCGGCCGCGGTGTGTAAGGCTGTTTCATGAGGCGTCTCCTTTTTTCGCAATTTTTTCGGAAGCATGGGTCACGGCCTGGGCAATACCCGCATAACACCCACACCGGCAGATATGCCCGGAAAGGGCTTCCTTGACCTCGCCCATGGTTGGTATTGGATTCTCATCAAGCAATGCTTTGGTACTCATCACAAAGCCGGGAGTGCAAATTCCACACTGCAGGGCTGTTCCATAACCGGGCTCACACTGCTGCGCAAAGGCTTCCACGATGGGATCATCTTTGGCAAGCCCTTCAATGGTGAGTATCTCATGCCCGTTGGCTTCAACGGCTAGAATCATGCACGACAATACGGATTTGCCATCCATAACAACGGTGCAGGCACCGCACCCCCCTTCGTCACAGGACACTTTCAGGCCGGTAAAGCCCAACTTCTCTCTCAACAAATAGGAGAGGGTCATAGTTGGCGAAATATCACGCTCAGATTCAAAATTATGCCAGCACCCATTGATCTTGATCTTTATTTCGGATGGCGGCGTGGCAACGATCTCCTTGGTATCTCTAGATGATTTAGGCATTGCTCATCCCCTTGGTTAGTCTACAATAAATATTACGAATAATTCTAATCACCCTTAATAACTTTATTTTTGTTTGTCAACACAACAACTTAACTTTCACAAAAAAAAACTACTTTTTTCCGCATAAAACAGAACAATAAACATATTTTTATTAGAAAAACATAAATAATCCAAAAATACCGGAACAAGTCTGACTTTCAGCATTTCTTTGACTGTAACATACAAAAAATAACTGATATCAATTTTAGCATTTTCGACTTTTTATGAGATCATTAATTCTTACCTGTTGTAAATCAGCCTTTGCTTTTTTAATATACCCGAAACCTATACATTTTTTTTTGCCTTTTTACCAACAAAAAGAGAGGGACAACCCCTGAATCCACCTGGCAACGAATTCCAAAGAACAGGAGTGATTCATAGCCATATGTTATCAAAGCATAAAATTTTTTAAACAACGAAAAAGATCCGCGTATAATTACAAACTTGAAACTT
>CAXHYW010000585.1:0-3363 GCA_964021475.1 uncultured Desulfobacteraceae bacterium
CAAAGGTGTTGCCGTTAAACCGGACAAGGGAGTGGGTCTCCATACCGGTTCCCATGCCTGTTGGAATATAGACAAAAGGGCTCAGGGGCTGGGTGAGGGGTGTCTCCCGATTTGTTGCCCGATTCGTTTCCAGTGTTTCTTTTAGTGTTGCTTTCAGAGTTTCCGGGCCCAGGGTAACCGCAATATTAAGGGCCTTGGCCATGTCAGCCACTCTTCCGGTGCCAAGGGCAATGATGGCGTCAAATCCTTTATCGGTATAAATTTGATAAAATTCCTTGAGGATTTCAATATCACTTTGGCCAGAATTGCCCCCTGTATCAGAGGTTTGCTCAATGGGCGGGCAGATCCCCAGGGTCATTTCGGATTCTTTAAATGCCCGGATAAGTGGTTTGGTACTCCCAAGAAGCGCATTTTTGTCCAGAAGGACCAGGGGTTTTTGACTGCCCATACCTGCCAGGTCAAAGGGCAGATGTTCCAGGGCGTTCATGCCGAAACTGGTTTTGGTCCGGCAGAAAAAGGTAAAATCGCCATTGTTCAACATTTTGCAGTTCTCCTTTTTATATGCCGGTAAGGGTTCTGATAAAGACCATTGCCCTGTCCCAGGTGTGGCGTTTCAGAGTCCATTTGGGATATCGTTTGATGGCCAGCTTTGCCAGGGGTTTGGGTAGCAGGTAAACCTGGACGATGTCCAGAATCCTGACGACGGCACAGGCCTGGGGAACATCTCCGCTGACAATCATGCGATCCCTTGAATTGGCTGTCGGGGTGCTTTCCCTGAAGGTAAAGAGGACAAAAAGATTTTTCACGCTTTTCAACGTCATTTCAAGATCCACCGGGTGTCTGGCAATATCGCCGCCCAAGTATCGGACCCTTCCCTTGTCATCCTTTCCTATTATCATATGGGGGCCCTTGGGAAAGGCGCCCAGGGAAAAGGTGTAGCCCTCGGGCATATTTTCAAATTCTTTCTTGACCTGTTTGTCCGCCCGGGCAGCTGCCTGGACGGCTCTTCCCATAAACCAGAGCATGGTGCCAAGGTAGATTCGCTGGAATGGTTTCCGACCGGGTTTTATTTCAATAAATGCTTCCATCTATCCCCCACTTTTAAGCCAGGATTAAAAATCTGTTGTGATCCGATTCGTTTTGTCGGTCAAGCAACCGACAAAAACATATAAATATATTTTCCCATGATAGTCAAGGCTTTTTCCTGGGATTTGAGCAGACATTCTCATCGAGGGTGATCGCAGATTTAAACTACAATTCATCACATAACACACAATTGCCACCCAAAAAATGCAGGAATGAAAATATTCCTGCTTGCCTCGCCAAATTTCATCTGATAGAGATTAAATTCATGCTAATGTATCAACTGAAGTCTTGGTAAAATGGTTTTTTTGCGCACACAGGGCATCTGCTATGGTGAGTTTTAAGTGGGAAGAATTTTTAAAAAAGCATCGGGATGAGATTGTTTTTGAGTGGGGAACCAGACTTAAGAATGATGTGTCCAATCATTATGCACAGAGATCTCCGGAAGAGCTGTCCATGACAACTGTCAGGGCCTTTGATTCTTTTTACCAGGTGCTTGTCCATAAAAATTATGCCCTGATCAATGAATTTATCAATGAAATTACAAAAATTCGTCTGGAGGCAGGCTTTCGCCTGGACGATGTCCAAAAGGCATTTGAGATTTATCGCCGGATTCTTATTCCCATTCTTGTTAAAGAATCACCCGCCGCCTTGCTGTGTGAAAATATTGAAGCCGTTAATACCAGTCTTGCCTATACCATTCATCGGTTTTCCCATCATTTTCAAAAAATGTACGACCAATATATAAACAAATATGCAAAGCAACTTGAAAAAGATGTGGCAGAAAGGACCGGAGAATTAAGGAAGTCCGAGGATAAGTATAAAACCCTGGTTGAAGATATCAGTGACGGGTATTTGGCATTGTATGGAGAAAAAATAGCCTTTGTAAATCCAGCCTTTTGCAGGATGCATGGATATGAGGCAGAGGAAATTTTAAAAAAATCTTTTTTGGTTTTTGTTTCAATGGAAAACCATGAAAAAGTCAGGGCAATTATTGATGGAGAAGGAAGAAAGGGGATAGAGCCGGAAGCCTTTGAATACATGCGGTTAACAAGAGAAGGGAAATGCCTTCCAACGGAAATCAATTTCCGGCTCTCCTGGTTCGGAGAACAGGAGTATACGCTGTGTATTGTCAGAGATATTACCAAGCGGGTTGAAATGGAAAAGAAGAGTCGGGAAATTGAAAGGATGACCTATATCGGCCAATTAACCGCATCCCTTTCCCATGAGATCAGAAATCCCCTGTCATCGGTAAAAATGAACCTTCAGATTTTGAGTAAAAATATTATTTTAAACGGGAATGATCGAAAACGGCTTCAAATATCAAAGAATGAAATTGATCGGCTGGAAGGTATACTAGCTGGGCTTCTTAATTATGCGAAGCCCTTGTCCTTGAAGTTTGCTTTGATCAATATCAACGATATTGTTTGCGCTTGTATTGAACTTTTAGAAATAAAATTTCATAGAAAAAGTGTTGATTATAAGGTCATGGTTGACAGCAGTTTAAAAGAATTTCTCGGAGACAAGGGAAAGCTTGAGCAAATTATTATCAATTTGCTTTTAAATGCCCTGGACTCTGTTGATGATTTCGGGAATATCCGCATTATAACGCATCAAGAGAAACAAAAAGGGAAACCATATGCCATGATACGGATCGAAGATGATGGCAAAGGGGTGCCAAAAGAATTATTACCCCATATTTTTGAGCCCTTTTATACCACAAAAACAAATGGAACTGGGCTGGGTCTTGCCAATGTGAAGCAGATAGTAGAGGCCCACCATGGCCAGATAAAGGTTTGTAATTTAAAGGATAAAGGGACCGCCTTTGAGGTGTTCCTCCCCCTGGGAGAAGCCAATGGCTAAACTTCTGGTTGTAGATGATGAACAGGCCATCCGGGAATCTGTCAGCATGTTTATGTCTGAAAAAGGGCACGAGATTCACAGGGCATCCACAATAGCGGAATCCATAAAGGCCTTTAAAACGTTTGCCCCTGAAGTGGTTATCCTTGATATCAGACTTCCCGACGGAAGCGGGCTGGATGCCCTGGAGCAGATGCACGAATTCCACCCTTTATCCAAAATCATCATGATCACGGCATTCCAGGACATGGAAACCACCATCGAGGCCATGAAAAGAGGCGCCTACGATTATATTCATAAACCCCTGGATGCGGATGAACTTGAAAAAGCAGTGGACGATGCCATTGTAAGCTTTCATGAGGATACCAAAATCGCGGTTACAGATGAAAATTGTGGTCAATACAATGAAAGCGAAATCGT
>CAXHYW010000586.1:0-3362 GCA_964021475.1 uncultured Desulfobacteraceae bacterium
ACCCTCAATATCTCTGATTTGTTGCAATCGGAAGGAAAATCCCCTGACACCGCCCCGGTGGAACCCAAAATTTTTGGGCTTAAAATCTCCAATGCAAAAATTGTGAACGGAAATATTAATTTTTCAGATCAGATCAGACAGGTGGTTCACCACATTGAGAACTTGAACTTGAACCTGCCCTTTTTGAGTACCCTGGAAGGGGACCGCCAGACTAAGGTGATGGCCCAGGTTGACTTTTCATTGAACAAGGTCAAAATGAATATAGGTCTTGAAACGCTTCCCTTTACCCCGGATCGAAAGACCCTTTTAACCCTTAAAACAGGCACCATTGATCTTTTAACTTATCTTAGGTATCTGCCCCTGCCAAAAACCATTTTGGTGCAGCACCTGGAAACCTCCCTTGATCTTGCTGCAACCTATTCCCATACCAATCCCTCTTTGATTTTAAACGGAGCTGTGGACCTATCCAATATCAATATCCAGGGGGCTGACCATACCCCTCTATTAGCCATTCCCCAAATAAAGCTTACCCTTGCACCCTCGGATCTTTGGGATAAGCAAATTGCGATTGCCAACCTCAAGGTTTTGTCCCCCAAGATTCACCTGGCCAGGGATGATAGGGGAAAGGTGAACCTTATCAAGTTCCTGTCCAAAGCTTCCGACAAGACGGGGGGGATAGCCATTCCGGAAAAACAGGAAGCAAATATCCCCGGGGATGACGATAAGGATTCAGGGGATGCTAACCTGGCGTTGGGGTTCAGATTGAAATTGGATTTGGGCGAAATAACAGATGCCAGTCTCACCTTTACAGATAAGGCCGTTAAAACACCTTTTAAAACAATTGCGTCTCCCATTTTAATTCAGATAAAAAACCTTGTGGCGGATAAAGCGATTCAAGGTGAATACAGCATCTCTTTGAAAAGTGAAGCAGCTGAAAGTTTTTCTTCTAAAGGAAAATTTTCAACATTTCCCTGGAACCTTGAGGGAGCCATGACCCTTGGAAAATTTAATCTTCACAAATATGCGCCCTATTACGAGGACCGGATCTCTTTTGATATTCAGGAGGGGCTTGCGGATGTGGACTTAAGTTTTTCAATATCCGGGACACCCACACAATTAAGTGCCGTGGTAAATAATAAAGCGTTGCGTCTTTCAAATTTAAAAGTGTGGGACCGCACCAACAAGGAAATCCCCATTGCCATCCCAGAACTGACCATAACCGGTTCCATGTTTGATCTTGAAAAACAGCGTCTTTCCATGGGGACAATCAAAACAAGTCAAGGAAAAATTCTTCTCAAACGTGGGGATGATGCCTCCATTAACCTTGTGAAAAATTTAATGTTACTGCCTAAAAAACCGTTGGCCCAAAAATCCTTGGATCAGGAGTCTTCACTCCCAGCCTCTTTAAAGCCATTGTCCTCCATACCTGGTGACAAGCGTGTAACATCATCGGATTTATCGGCCTCGGTTAATCAAAAGGACCCCTGGGAAATCACTCTGGAATCCTTTCTCTTGGATGGCTATTCACTGGCTTTTTCGGATGCATCCACAAAAGAGTTGGTTTCTATTGATCTGTCCGATATCAGTATCCATGCCAATAATCTTAAGACAACAGGCAAGAAAGCAGCCGGTGTTGAAATGGATATGGCATGGAATAGAACCGGAAAAATAAAGGTTACAGGACAGGTCAATCCCTCCTTGCTTTCAGCCGGACTGGACATTTCCTTCACGAAATTGGACATTAAATCCCTGGAACCCTATTTTACAGATAAAATCAAGATTCATATCAATAGTGGTTTGGCCCATGCCATCGGTCACCTGGACTTTAATATAAATAAAAAACAAGATCCGGCTATTATATTTAAGGGAAAGGCGGGGATAACCAATCTGGCTTCGGTGGATAAAGAGACTGCCAATGATTTTTTTAAATGCAATATTTTTTATCTTTCCGGCATGGAGGTCTCGTTATTTCCGATAAACGTGTCGATTGATGAGATCTCTCTCACCGATTTTTATTCCCGGGTGATTCTTTCAGACAAGGGAGAATTAAACCTGAAACAGGTGTTTAGCAATGATTCTGATATGGAAGTTTCCCAGGGCTCTGAATCCGATGCCTCTTTGCAATCCCCTCTGGCCCTTCCAGTCCTTCCTGAGATTTATGTCAAAAATGTGACCCTCCAGGGAGGGGAGGTTCATTTTACAGATTATTTGACCCAGCCCAATTTTACAGCCCATATGAAAGAGATTGGCGGGGGCATCACAGAACTTTCCTCAAAGAATACCGAGCCGGCCAACCTTGTGCTTCAAGGGATACATGGGCAGTCCTCTCCTTTGGATATTGTGGGCCGTATCCGACCCCTGGCTTCGGAAAAATTTTTTGATGTGGATATTTCCTTTAAAGAGATTGAGTTGAGTAAGTTTTCTCCATATACCGCTAGATATATCGGGTACAATATTGAAAAGGGGAAATTGCTGTTGGATTTAAAATATAAAATTACGGGGAATAAACTCGAATCACAAAACCGGTTGCTTTTTGATCAGTTGACCCTTGGTGAAAAGGTTGACAGTAAAGATGCAACCTCTCTTCCCGTGCCCCTGGCCATCTCCCTGTTAAAAAATTCAGAGGGTCAAATTGACTTGGACCTGCCCATGGGGGGAGATTTAGATGATCCAGAATTTGGTTTTGCCGCATCCGCTTTTGAGGTTTTTGGAAATTTGATAACAAAAGTGATCACCGCTCCCTTTAAATTTTTAGGGGGGATGTTTGGTGGTGGAGAAGAGCTTGGGTTTGTCAATTTTGAGTATGGCAGCGATATCATTGCCGATGACCAAATTCAAAAACTGGATCAGCTGGTTGATATCCTGGTAACGAAAAAAGAATTGAAACTTTTCATTGAGGGAACCTATGACAGAAACAGGGACACAGAGGTTCTTCGAAAAAACAGATATGAGATTCTCTTAAAATCAGAAAAGGGTGGCGATTTACTTACAAAAGGAACCGCAACCGCTTTTATACCCGATGCAAAACTCTCCGCGGATGTTAAATTACTGCCGGAAGAAAGAAAGGAAGCGATTCGCAGGGTCTATGAACAGGCAGCGTTTCCCAAACCCAGGGAAGAGGACGGAAAAGAAAAAATCGTCAAAATAGCTGAAATGGAAAAATTGCTCCAGACAAATATCTTGATTTCAGATGTTGATTTAAAGACACTTGCCATGGGTCGGGGTGAAAATGTCCGGGCCTATCTCCTGTCAACGGGAAAACTTAACCCGGCTGGACTCTTTGTCCGGGATTTTAATCCTGAAAAGTTGGGGCAGGAACAAGACGCAAATAGTAAAGTTCTGTTTTCAATCGAGTAATGGGT
>CAXHYW010000587.1:0-3353 GCA_964021475.1 uncultured Desulfobacteraceae bacterium
AGTCCCTTGTTGTCCACGCCGGTTCCCCTTCCCGTGGCCTGGGCCGGTGATATGCCGGTGATGGCGCAGATGATGGCCGAGGCCGAGGTGGTGTTGCCGATGCCCATTTCTCCCAACCCTAGGATCTGGATGGGATTTTTTGCATGGGCGGACAGGAAAATTTGCATTCCGGTTTCCAGGGCTTTTTGCATCTGGTCTCTTGTCATGGCCGCTTCAATGGCAAAGTTTCGGGTGCCCCTGGCCACCTTGGCGATGATGAGATCCGGGTGGGGGGAAAATTCTTTTTTAACTCCCATGTCCACCACCTTCATGTCAATGTGGTGGTGACGGCAGAGCACATTGATGGCCGCCCCGCCATTGAGAAAATTTTCCACCATCTGGCCGGTTACCTCACAAGGAAAGGCCGAGACCCCTTCTTCGGTGATCCCGTGGTCCCCGGCAAAGACAAAAAGGTTTTTCTGAAGGATGACCGGGGTCAGGCTGTTCTGAATTTGGCTCATCTGGATGCCTAAGGTTTCTAAGGTTCCAAGGGCCCCCAGGGGTTTGGTTTTATCATTCATTTTGGCCCTTGCATCGGATAAAAGGGCATGGGAAACCGACGAAATTGCCTGGATCACCCGGCCCCCAAAGCTTTGTTCAGCAAATGTTTTGGTAAAATCCATGCCAGGGAGGCTAAGGTCTTGGGGCTCCCCGGGGAAAGACGGGGGAGCCTCGGTTTTTTCCGATTCCATTTTTCTTGATTCTATCTTTTCGAATTCCATTTTTTTCGGGGATCTGCCCGTGAAATCAAGGACGAATTTAAGGGTTTTGCCGGTGAGAACCTTTGGCAAAAGATGGGGGGCCTGTTCCGGGGAAACCACCTCCTGAATCAGGAGTTCTAACTGTTTTTCATGGGCCTGCATAAAGGGAATGGCCTGTGCCATGTCAGATTTTTTCATGCCGTAGGCCCCGGTCAACGTTGCTTCCTTGTAATGGATCAGGTTTAACAGATTGGTTTCCACATGTTCGTTTTTGGAAATTCCGGAAAAAAAAGAGATGGCGCCGCCCTTGTCCACCTTGGTGATGGCCTGGCAGAGGGCAATCGGGTCGGGGCAGGCATTGATGACAATGTCAAATTCATTTTCCAGGGTTTCTTTGACACAGGGAATGGCGGTATATTCCAGAAAAGCGCTTGTCCGTCGGATTTTATTTTCATGCTTTTCAATGATCAGGGGTACAAGGCCTAAGCTTTTGGCATAGAGGGCTGTGACAAGCCCCATGGTGCCAGCCCCGTAAATCAGCACCCGGTCCCCTTTTTTGAAGGTTAGTTTTTCAAAGGCATTGATCACACACCCGATGGGTTCTGCAAAACAGGCCACATGGATGTCCAACCCTTTTGGCAGGGGGATCAGGCTGTCTTTGGGGAGAATCACCTGGTGGGCAAAACCGCCGTCCGTGTGAAATCCGGTAATCTCCATGTCTTCACATAAATTTTCCCGGTGCCCTTTGCAATATTTGCATTGGCCGCAGCTTTTGCCGGGCCAGACGATATAGGCCTGCTGGTTTTGGTCCTGATTCTGGATTTGGACCACCATTTCATGACCCAGAACCCGGGGAAAAATAAGATCCCTGTGGCCCTGTTCCCACATCTTTGCATCGGTCCTACAGATGGCACAGCAAAGGACCCGGGCCAGGACCTGGCTCTTTGAATCATCGGGGGCCATGGGGAGAAGGGGTCTTATTTCAAGGTGTTCAAGGCCCGTGAGTACCATTCTCAGCATGAATAAATCTCCTTTGTTAAGGGCATTTTTTTAAAGATCTTTTTCGGACAGGATCAGTTTTTTGATGCACACCGTAAATCCGTTGGTTTTGAGCCGGGCTTCATATTCTTTGACCAAAGGCATTTGCTCCATGGGAAAAACGCTGGCCTTGTCAAGCGTGACCGTTAGAAATTTTTGTTCTTTTACCCGGATATAGCTGGTACCGGATTTTAGGATGAGCAATTCCATATCATATCCTATATAAGTTTGTGGAGGGTTTTTAACCCTTTTTGGGAATCTGTGTTCTGGGCGGCTACCCAGTTTTCAAGTGTCGCAAAAGCCTTTCCTTTTTCCAGCAGCTTTGCCGCTTTTTCAATCCCTTGTTCAAGGGTGGGCACCTTGTCTGCGGCCAGAAAGATCAGGCCGGCATTGAGAAGGGCGGCATCTTTTCTGGGGCCGGATTCTTTATTGTTCATCAGGGCGGCAAAGCGTTTTGATTCCAAGGAAAGTTCCGGCTCCGGGGAAAGCGCCCGGGGGTCTTTGGTGGCAAGACCCAATTTTTTAGGATCGATGGAGAACTCATGTATTGTTTCTCCTGATACCCTGGCGCAATGGGTGATGCCGCAGATGGATGCCTCGTCCATGCCAAGGGGGGAATCATCCATACACCCATGGAGAACAATGGCGCTTTTGTACCCGATCTCTCGCATGACCTGGGCCACGGGCAGGATCATTTCCTTTGCATAGACCCCCCTAACGCCGATGGCAGGCAGGGCCGGGTTGGCAAGGGAGGCGGCAATGTTCAGGGTGGACCCGAAAAAAATTTGGGAGAGAATCCTGCCCAGGGCTTTGGGGTGGATGTGGGGACTCATGCCGTTGAACAGGCCTATGCCGGATGTTTCAATACTTTTGGCCACCAGGTCTGCCGTGCATTCCACATCAACGCCCAGGGCTTCGGCCATGTCCACGGTGCCGCAAAGCGAGGTGATGGCCCGGGCCCCGTGGCGGGCCATGGGAATATTCCCGGCGGCTGCGATAATGGAGGCGGCTGTGCTGATATTATAGGTTTTAAAAGTGTCCATACCCGTACCGCTGTTTTCCACCAGGGCAAGGTCTTTTGCCATACTGACCTTGGTGGTGTCCAGATCATAGATGGCTTCCCAGGATCCTGCCACCTCCATGGCGGTTTCTCCCTTGGCTGTGAGGGCTGCTAAAAAAGCACCCTGTTGCATCTGGCTTGTTTCATTGTTGAGAAGGGTGGTAAAGGCTTGTCTGGCTTCCTGGCGGGTCAGATTATTTTTCTGGATCAGCCGGGTGATAAGGGCGCCGAATTCTTTGTTTGCGGCCATTGTATCTATTGTTTTCATGGTCCAAAGGTTCCTTTGATGAACATAGCTATTCATAAGGACCTTGTTCCAGCAATGAATCCGTTTGGTAAACATAAAGGCAGGCTTTCCGGCTCACGGATCATTCTCGGACCGCGCCTTCCCCTCCTGCAATTTTCCTGGAGAGTGGCTGTGTTGCGGTCTTTGTCCCCGATTACGGCAACGGCTGGCATGCAACGGAATTTCACCGTTTTTCCTATTATCCCGGATCCCTATAATTTAATTCCTA
>CAXHYW010000588.1:0-3346 GCA_964021475.1 uncultured Desulfobacteraceae bacterium
ATACGAGCTTCTCCGGAGTGACTGGAGTTCAGACGTGTGCTCTTCCGATCTGCTGTTTTTCGGTAAGCGCTGGTCTCATTATTGCTATCCTTAATCTTATGGGTCTTCTTGTCAATTTTCGTCAGTGTGACAAACCCTGGTCATAATGTCAATGTAAATGTAAATGATTTGTAAATGAAAACACTGAACAAACGATCCATCAATGTTTGATATGGTTAGACCATTACAATTTTGTATCCCGTTGGCTAGGACGCTTCTTTGTTGTCTTACCCCAAAAAACAAAGTTTTTTATTGTTGACAATAAAAAATTAATGGGCTACGTAAAGCTACAAATAGGCTATAGAAGCGCTTCTTAACGCGGTCATCCAGTTTTAAACGGTTTTTAAATTTTATTGGATTGAGTTTTCGTATGGCACAATTAGAATTGAAAAATATCAGTGTAAGGTTTGGTGGACTCCTGGCCTTGTCCGATTTGAGTTTCACCATCGGCAATGGGCGAATTGTGGGTTTGATCGGGCCCAATGGGGCAGGAAAAACCACGGTTTTCAATGTTCTCACCGGTGTCTACCAAACATCCGCCGGAGATGTTGTCTTTGAAGGGGAAAGTATTCTCGACAACAGGCCCTATACAATTTTTGAGAAAGGAATTGCCAGAACCTTCCAGAATATCCGTCTTTTTTCCGCCATGACCGCCCTGGAAAATGCCATGGTTGCCATGCACTCCAGAAGTAGCAAAGGAATTGTCGGTTCCATTTTCAGAACCCCTTCCCAGAAACGGGAAGAGGCATGGATACGGAAGAAAGCCATGGAAGCCCTGACATTTATGGGGGTGGGACAATATGCCGACGACGTGGCCTCCAATCTTCCCTATGGCCTCCAGCGGCGGCTTGAAATTGCCCGGGCCATTGCGTCTGAACCCAAGATGTTGCTGCTGGATGAGCCGGCTGCCGGTATGAACCCCTCTGAATCCTCAGAGTTGATGAAGGATATTGCACGTATAAGAGACCAGGGTATTGACATACTTCTGGTTGAGCATGACATGAAGGTCGTCATGGGCGTGTGTGATCATATTGTTTGTGTCGATCATGGTGTCAAGATTGCCGAAGGAAATCCCCAGGAAATTCAGAATAACCCAAAAGTGATTGAGGCCTACCTTGGTCAGCCCGCTAACCAATAATTTTTTAGGAGGAAAAGATGAAAAAACGTATTGTTTCAATTTTAGCCATGGGATTGATTTTGGTTCCATTTCTCTTGTGTCCCGTTTCTGCAAAAACCTTGAAAATCGGTTCCATGAGTCCCTTAACCGGCCCCTATGCCTCGGATGGAACCGATATTAAAAATGGTGTCCTCACTGCCATTGAAGTATTTGAAGCAGCAGGCGGGATACCCGGCTATGATAAAATTGAACTTTTCCCCCAGGACACTGCATGTGATCCGAGACAGGCCGTTGCAGCCGCCAACAAACTTCTCAACATAGAGGTTGCCGGTGTTGTCGGTGCCTATTGTTCTTCCTCCACCATCCCGGCTTCGGACGTATTGGCCGAGGAAGATGTCGTCATGATCACCCCGGCCTCCACCAACGAAAAAGTGACTGATCGCGGACTTCCCTACATGTTCAGAATGTGTGGAAGAGATGATGACCAGGCCCCTGCAGCAGCCAAATTCATGAAAGAATCTCTGGGTGCGAAAACCCTCTTTATCGTGGATGACAAAACCACCTATTCCCAGGGGCTGGCCGATGGCGTTAAAAAAGCAGCCATTGAAATGGGCATTAAAGTTCTTAAACATGAGCATGTTAACCAGGGAGACAAAGATTTTTCAGCGATTTTGACCATGGCCAAACGAGCCAATGCCGATGTCTTTTTCATGTCTCTCCAGGGATTTTCTCCTGCTGCCATGATGACAATCCAGGCAAAACGTCTGGGTCTGAAATCTCAAATTGTTACCAATGACGCCATGTTCCAGCCCCGGTTCATGGATGTTGCCAAAAAAGCAGCAGAAGGGGTTTATCTAACCTATGGATTTACAGATCAAACCACCCCTGAATACAAAGCCTTTGAAAAAATATACATTCCCAAATATGGACAGGTCGCTGCCTATGCAACCTATGCCTATGATTCAGCCACTGCGCTTTTAAAAGCCATCAAGGCTGCTGGCACCACAGATTCCAAAGCAGTTAAAGCAGAATTGATGAAACTGGATTTCAAGGGTGTTGCAAAAACTGTAAAGTTTGCAGCCAATGGCGATTCCGGATCTTCCTATATTGCCTATAAAATTGTTGACGGCAAGTTTATTCCCTATTGGGAACCGGTCAATGGCCTGATTAAATAATTCTAATTGGCTGATTTGGTTAAAAAGTGATGCGGCCGTGGCCGTGGCCTTGGTCGCATCTTTTTGTCCACCCACGAAGCAAGGGTAAGAAAATTAAATACAATGGAATATTTTATTCAGCAGTTGATTAATGGTATAACTTTGGGCGGGATGTATGCATTGATCGCCTTGGGGTATACCATGGTATACGGTGTCATCCAGCTCATTAACTTTGCCCACGGGGAGTTCTTTGCCGCCGGCGGATATGTGGGTGCCATTGCGCTGGCTTATTTTGCCGGGATCGGTTACATGGATTCCCATCCGATAATTTGCCTGACAGCCTCTTTTATGATTGCCATGGCCTATTGTGCCTATCTGGCTGTCGGTGTAGAAAAAGTCGCTTATAAACCGCTACGGAAAAATTCCAGGTTAGCGGCACTTTTGTCTGCCCTTGGAATGTCCATCTTTCTTTCCAACGGGATGATGCTCACCCAGGGCGTATATGACAAGGTGTATCCCAGTGAGTTGTTCCAGGGAAGATTTGATTTTGGCATGATCACCATCTCCTATCTCCAGATTTTGATTGTCTCCCTGACCGCCATCCTGCTAGTGGGTCTCAATTTACTGGTGTTCAAGACCAAAATCGGAATGGCCATGCGGGCCACGGCCCAGGACAAGACCATGTCAGCCCTGGTGGCCATCAGCAGCAACAGGATCATTTCCCTGACCTTTGCCATCGGAGCAGGGCTCGCCGCTGCCGCCGGTATCATGTATGGCCTTTATTACGGGTCGGTTAAATATGACATGGGATTTGTACCGGGTATCAAGGCCTTTGCCGCCGCCGTACTGGGCGGGATCGGGAACATTACCGGTGCCATGATCGGCGGTCTGATTATCGGTATGGTCGAAATCTTCGGAGCTGGCTATATCTCAGGCGAGTACAAGGATGTGTTTGCATTCATCATATTGATTGCGGTTCTTTATTTTAAACCAAATGGAATTATGGGCGAGAATATCGATGATACACGAGTTTAAG
>CAXHYW010000589.1:0-3331 GCA_964021475.1 uncultured Desulfobacteraceae bacterium
TACGATATTCTCCGGAGTGACTGGAGTTCAGACGTGTGCTCTTCCGATCTCCAGAATCATGGTGAGTGTGGGCCCCAGGTAAATGGCCAGAAATCCGGTGATACCGTATCTGCCTGCAGCCCCCACACTGCCGTAAAAGGTCCAGGCCGTGCAATAGACCGCCAGGGACAGGGCATAGATATAGGGATTGCTGATGATGCTTTTACCCTTTTCAGCCTGCTTATCCCCCCAGAAGGCAATGGCAAACAAAAGCCCCATGTAACCGAAGGCAACAAAGATGATAGTTTTCTGTTCCAGCATAAGTTTGCCCTGATTTAACTAATTAATAGAGGTACCCTTATGTTTCTCCTGGTGGCCTTCCCCCTCCCCTGATTGAAAGGGGTCAGGAATTCTGGTGCAGACCATGATCAAAAGTATCAACACGGCCCATGCCGCAAAGAAATAGAAAAAAAACAAAGGAATGCCCATCACTGAGACCGGCAGGTTAAAGAGGGTGATGACCGGATAGGAAAACAAAAAGCAGCCTGCCAGAAAAAGCCCGATATATCGTCCGGTTATGGATTTATTCTCAAGCATGATCTTTTCCTTTTTTTGGATGGTGAGAATAAGATCGTAAATCTGTCTGTCCTGGTTGAATACAATCAAATAAATTGTAATTTTATATTTAGAACATTATACTAATATATCATTAAATCCAATGTTTAAAAATTGGTGATTTTATGGCATGGGAACAAAAAATTGTTGATCCGGCCATGGTTATGCGAAAAATCCGGCCCGGAATGAGTATTTTTTTAGGCACGGGTGTGTCCGAACCCAGGACCCTGATTCACCATTTAATGGACGCCTCCCTTCCCAATCTGGCTGATCTGCAACTCATCCAGCTACTCAGCTTCAGCGATGAAATTTCCCTTAAGACCCTTGATGCCCAGAAGTATCGCTTAAAGACCTTTTACTCAGGACAGATGGTTGACAAGGCCATTACTGCCGGGCAGGTGGATTTGATCCCCAATCGTTTCTTGAGGCTGCCAAGGCTCTTCGACTCCCAAAGGATCTCAGTGGATGCGGCCTTTATCCAGGTCACTCCCCCTGACGCATCCGGGTATTGCAGCCTGGGGGTATCCCTTGATGTGGCCAGAATTGCCATGGAAAAGGCCACTTTGGTTGTGGGTGAGATCAACACGAAAATCCCCAGAACATTCGGCGACACCTTTGTCAATGTTTCCGAGTTTGATTATCTGGTCTATGCGAATCATGCTCCCATCTATTTTAACCGGTGGGAAACACCGCATCCCTTTGAACAGATCGCTGCCAGAATCGCCTCCCTGATCCCCGATAAAAGCTGTATCTCCTTTTCGATCGGTCCTCTGTTTGAGGCACTTTTAAAGAAGCTGAAGATTAAACAACACCTAGGCATCCACTCTCCCATATTTACAGATGCCCTCATGGATCTTGTCAAAAGCGGTGCTGTGACCAACCGGTATAAGGAGGTTTTCAGGGGAAAATCCATTGCCTCCTACGGTATCGGCACCCCTGAACTCATGGACTGGCTGGACAGAAATCCCATGGTTGAATTCCAGGGCATCGACCGGGTGTTCGACCCCATCAATATCGGGAAAAACCCCGGGGTTGTCGCGGTAATTCCGGCACAGACCGTGGATCTGTCAGGCAGCATGACCTTTCATGAAGGACTGGGAAATGTGATCTCAGGCCCCATGGAACTGGTGGACTTTTTTATGGGAGCTGAAATTTCAAAGGGGGGGATTACCATCATCGGCCTCCCCAGCCGGAATTCTTCGAATATCCCCAACATACGTGCAGCCATAGAAAGCAATCATAACCGGTTCGGATTTGAAGAATCAATCGACATGGTGGTGACCGAGTTCGGTATAGCCCGGCTCAACGGGCTTTCGGTCAGGGAAAGGGCACAGGCCCTGATAGAAATTGCTCACCCGGATGACAGAAAGGATCTGGTTGAACAGGCCAAGGCGAAACGGATTCTCTATTCAGACCAGATATTTCTATCGGAAATTCCCCATCTGTATCCGGATGAGATTCAGGAAGAAGCAACCCTGAAAAACAATACCCGCGTGAGATTCAGGGGAATCCGCCCCTCAGATGAAGAACAGATGAGACGGCTATTTTACAGGTTCTCAGATGATGCCATCTATTATCGGTATTTTTCATCCATAAAAACCATGCCCCACGCAAAGATGCAGGAATACGTCAATATCGACTGGAACCATACCATGTCCATTGTGGGCCTGATCGGGGAACCCGGGAAAGGACAGATCATTGCCGAGGGGCGGTATTTAATGGAAACCTTCGGCCCCAGGGCTGAAACCGCCTTTATTGTGGATGAAGGATTCAACAACCTGGGCATTGCCACCTATCTTTTAAGACTGCTGATGAAACTCGGCAAAGCCAGGGAGGTAGAGTTTTTTACCGCAGATGTCCTGTTTTCAAACATCGGTATGATGAAGGTCTTTAAAAAAGCGGCACCAAAGGTCGAAGCCGTTCTTGAGGAAGGAACATATAATATCTGCTTCTCCATCACGTAGTTCAACCCTACCATGGCAATGAATACGGGGATGTGAAAAGACCGAAATGGACTGTTTGAACACCCTTTTTAAAACAACTATTTTTAGAGGTGGCCTCTTCGGGTCCACTCAGATGTTTGTGTTCAAGTTTGACGTGGCGGCAGACCCTAACAGCTTTAATGAGAGTCCCACAAGCCCATAATGAAAGCAGCCCCAGGCAGGCACTGATTCCCATGATGGAAATTACTGATCTGGTTAGAATTTTTTGTGGCCATTTCCAACTTATTTTAACGGATGATCCGGAAGTGCTATTCTGGAAATTTTTGCCTCATCAAAGGAGGCCATCTGGGTCATGATTTTACAGGCCGCATCAATGGTATCCATGGCCATTGCTGCCCCGGTGCCTTCGCCCAGGCGCATGTTAAAATCAATGACAGGGGAAAGCTCCATGTGGGTGAGAGCGGCTTTTTGCGCCTGCTCCACGGATTTGTGCCCGGAGATGAGATATCCTTGAACAGACGGGTTGATGGTATGGGCCACAAGACCTGCTGCCGTTGAGATCACCCCGTCCAGCACCACGGCACACCCCTTTGAAGCGGCCCCTAGTATGGCACCTGCAATGCCGGCAATTTCAAATCCTCCAATTTTTTCAAGAATCTCAAATCCGTTGCCCGGACCGTGGATAGGACCAAGCCGGTGAAAGGCGAGTACCCGTTCAATCACCTTTGTCTTGTGTTCAAGTCCCTTGTTGTCCACGCCGGTTCCCCTTCCCGTGGCCTGGGCCGGTGATATGC
>CAXHYW010000590.1:0-3326 GCA_964021475.1 uncultured Desulfobacteraceae bacterium
TGAAGCTGATCATGGTCTATGAGGCGAATACCTGTGTGTATGACCCGGGGATGCTCAAAAATGCCGTCCCGGGATCCCATAAGCATCTTTGCCAGGAAAAAACAGATGCCATGGCCGATCTGATCACCCGTATTCTTGCAAGGGGGATTGAAAATAAAAAGATCAAAACCGCCCTGGAACCTTCTCAATTGATGCTGGTGCTCTGGGGGCAGGTCTTTGGTGTCATGCAGATTATACTCATGCGCCAGGCCAATTTCCAGGAGATCTACGGGATTAGCTATGAAAACCTGTTTGCCGCCTTCATGGATATGACGGCCCTGGCATTGGCAGGGCCGTCATAAATATCCCTAACTTTTAAATCTTAAAAATAACCGGGCGATTTTGTCCATAATGCTTTTTGGATGGGTGGTGGTGGAAAAATCCAGGGGATTGCCCTGGGGGCCATACATCTCCCGCATCATCTTTAATACATTTTTTTTGACCATTCCCCTGAAGGGAACCTTTGATACCATCCCATAGGTGGCAGCCCCTCCTTCCAAGGACAGCTTTGGATTTGCTTTCACATATTCAAGGCATTGTGTAAGATCTTCAAGGTATTGGGTCATCACCTGCCTGTGCAAGGGGGTGACCATGGCATGGAGGCATTCGGGTTTTTGCTGGCGGTCAATATGCCATCCTCTTTTCTCCATCTGATCCCCGACGGCATAGATACCAATTTTTTTGGAAGAAGATTTATAAGCAACCAGGCTCATGTCGGGTTTGCCCACAATTTCAAGCCCTTGGATGGACTCAATCCCCTTTATCAGCTGTTGGGTGGCCTCCATGATTTTTTTGGCATTTTCAAGATAACCGTCTGCTCCCATGGCTTGCATGGCAGCCCAGGCCGCCGCGATATTGCCCCCGGGTCGCGTGCCCAAAAGGCCTGGGGAGGCAAAAATACCTCCGGGCCATTCAGTGAACACAAACATCTGGTGCTCTAAAATATCCATGTTGCGATACAAAATGGTCGAGGCGCCCTTGGCACTATATCCGTATTTATGGGTGTCCGCCGAGATGGAGGTAACTCCCCTTACTCTGAAATCAAATTGGGGAACAGGATATCCCAGCCGTTCAACAAAGGGGAGAAGATATCCCCCCACACAGGCATCCACATGGAAAGGGATTTTTCTTTCAAGGGCAATGGCACCCAGTTCCTCAATGGGGTCCATAACTCCGTGGGGGTATCCGGGAGCGGAACCTAGGATCATAATGGTTCGCCGGGTGATGGCTTTTTTTGTTTTTTCCACATCCATGCGATATTCTTTGTCTAGGGGCACATGAACGGCTTTGACATTGAAATACTCAGCCCCTTTTTCCCATGCCACATGGGCGGATTCCGGCAGGACCATCTCCGGGTGTTTGATCCCTTTTTTCCGTCCCATGTCCCGATAGGTTTTAACGGCCAGAAGGCAGCTTTCCGTCCCCCCGGAGGTCATGATACCGGCCACATTTTCGTCTCCGTGGAGAAGATCCGCTGTCATGCGGATAACTTCGGTCTCAAAGCGTTTCAGGCTTTGGAATGCCATGGGGTTGAGCCCGTTGGCAGAAGCGTACATCTGGCTTGCCTCATTCATAAATTGGGCATGTTCTTCTCCCAGATAATAGACAAGGCTCCAGGTTCGTCCCTTTTTATAATCCGGGTCGTTTTTTCCAAACCCCTTCATGGCTTCAAGAACCGCTTCTTTGCTGCGCCCTTTTTCAGGCAATACTATTTTTTTTTCCGTCATTTTTTTTCCTGGCATTTTTTTTTCGTCATTTTTGTTATTTTTGATTTTAAGGGCCTGATCCTTGCGGATGTTGCGCCCCATTAAATATGAAATATAACCTGTATTCATCACATCATGGATTTAATAAGATAAGCCATGGATATGCCAAGATAATTGCCAATGGCATATCCGATGATACCCGTTGTTAATCCGGATAAAATAATTGTTTTGTTTTTGAGGGCACTGGCCACCACCGGTACAAAGGGCGGAGAGCAAATGGCCGAGGTGGAGGTGATAATAAAGGTATCGGTATCAATTTTGAAAATCATGCACAAAAGTGCGTGGAGGGTCAGGGAACCAAATACCGAGAATCCCACATAACATAGAAGGGGGTAATTTAAATTGGTCAGCAGGGAAAAATCGGACATGGAGCTGACAACCAGGCAGAAGATCATGATGATATACATTCCCAGCTGGAATGTTTTTTTAATATTCCGGATGGCCGGAATAAAGGAGCACCCGATCCCTAAGGTGGTGATGGAAAGAATGGTCACCGAGGTGGTATAGTCCCCGGGGAATAGCTTGCTTATGCCCAGGGCTGCCCCCACGATCCCACCTGAAAGAACCAGGGCATAGGAAAGTTTTATAAGGGTTTTGACCTTCATGATTCCCTTGTAAGAATCTATTCCTTCATAATGAAGAGAATCTGTTTCGCCTGTTTCCCCTATTTCATCGGGCTTCCCAATCTTTTTAGATAAGGGCTTAAATTTTGGCAAAAATTTGTTACAAACGCTCTGGGCAACGGTAATAAAGAAGATCAAGCAGGCCAGGGTGATCACGATATCATAGGTATGGAAGGTGATGAAAACAGTGGGGTCCACCTGGAGTGCTGTCTTGATGGCGGCCAGGTTGGGGGTGCCCCCGGTATAGACTGCCATTGCCATTCCCACAAGTTTCCAGCTTTCCATTATTTGCCCGTTTATGAAAAGAAACCCAACGCAGGAGGCGATGGCGATGGAAATGGTGGCAAGGACCATGGATAATATGGTTTTTCCGGCCAGATGAATCCATTGTTTCAGGTCAAGGGAAAAAAGAAGAAGGGGAAGGGAGAGGGCTACGCTGACTTCGCACAGAGTCGTCTGGGATGCCAGGATGTTTTCGGGCAAGATGTGGATATTTCCCAGGACAAGTCCCATGGCATAGCAGATAATGATCATGCCGATTTTATCCAAAATCGGGTAGGTGGTGCACAGATAGATAATGACAATTGGGAACAGAAGATAGAACATATTGGTTAAAATCACCGGCATACAATTCTCCTCGGGGAATAAACCCGCCATTGTGTTAAATATTTCACTATAGTGAATTTAAATTCTATGAAGTTAAATGTCAACGAAAATTTTGTCCGGGAATTACGATAAGTTTTGGCTTTTGCCTTGTAAGATTCATGAACAAATGATAAATGAAAAAACAAATTCGTAGATAGGATCACTTCAAAAAAAGAGGGCATCATAAAATAAGGGTTAATTACTTGTGGCGGAATCAAAATTTGCAGAACTCAAGGAAAAGGAAAAACTGGCC
>CAXHYW010000591.1:0-3326 GCA_964021475.1 uncultured Desulfobacteraceae bacterium
CTACACATAGAGGCACACTCTTTCCCTACACGACGCTCTTCCGATCTGGGAGGTACATGTGGTAGTTGAACTAGTGATAGTCAAAAGCACAAAATTGACATCGGTAATTACAAATGTTAATCGGGCTCAGTTCAACAAAAAGAGGATAAATGTCTTTTCCCTGATACCATTCTGCCAAGCGTATCGGATGGTATTTCAATTTGTGTGAATCTATGTGATCGTATCTTTGGTCCATATCGGTATGGTTTTATCCCTATGCATTTTTCTTCAATTCATTGGTTTCGATCAAGCTGCTTAAAATAGACTGGGCTGTTTTTTTTACACCATAGTTGTTAATGAATCGGTGATAGGCCGCCTTCGCTATGGTTTTTCTTTTTTCCTTGTTTTCTATGAAAAAAGAGGTTTTTGCGATCAAGTCAGCCTCATCCTCAAACAGAATGACTTCTATATCTTCTTTGAAATAATCGGTGATCGGCATGGTGTCATATTGCTTTGGGATTCTTCGGGTCAGCATGAAGCTGTTAGATGCAATAACCTCTGGTGCCTTCATATGATAGGAAGTTCCCGGGCTGAGGTTTAAGTTTATACGGGATTCATTGATGACCTTGTTCAGATCAGCTCCATTTTTGATGTTTCCCATTGCAATTGTTTTAAATTGGGAGAGTTTATCCCAATTTTTGCCGAAGACCTTTATCTCATAGCCCTCTTTGATCAGGGCCATGATTGGTTTGGTTTTCAATAATAAAAAGACATGACGCGAGAAGCGTGAAACCGTTTTGTTTTCATCAAACGGCTCTGTTAATTTCAATAAATCTTCAGTTAAGGTGAGGCCGATTGAATAACAGGTTTTATTTACAAAGTTTTTTTTGGCGTCTGTTTTTATCTGGATCTCAGACAATTGAGATACGGAGATGCCATCAAGATCATTGATTAATTTTTTTAGAAAAATCAAAGTGGAATTTGATTGAACTTCTGGAATTGCTTTGTTTTCCAGAATCGGTAGAAAGGTAAGTTCAGGATCTGGCAAATGGCTGACAAAGGTTATGTCATATTTTTTCTTAACTGAGGGGATGGGGTAATAGATATTATTGCTAATTGTTATTGGAAGACAAGTCACTTTTTTGTCCTTGAATGCCGCATTAGTTCTAAAGAATTGATCAACCCAACTCTGAGAAAAAGAAAAAACATAATCATGGGCAGTGATTAATGAAGGATCATTGAGCGATAAAATATGGGGCATCAGATCCTGTATCCAGGAAACAAAGGGAATACTTTTTGGAACCCAGTGACGTTCATAACGGAAATGATTTATTTCAAAGAGAATATCCGGCTTGAACTCTGCCAAATTTTGCAGAGATACTTCTTTTCTTATGCCCAGACCGGCATCTTCATTCTCTATCTCAATAAAGATTTTGTGGCCCAGTTGAGTAAAACCCTCTGCAATATCCCTGATGGAATACTGCATGTAAGTTGTAAATTTTGAGGCGTATAAAAGTACGCGAAGTTGTTGTCCGGTTCTCATCTTATGAATGGCTTTATCGTGAAAAGAGTCTGGAAAAATCTTAATCAGCTGCTGCTCATATTTTGTAGTATTGTTCAGCATTTTTTTCTCACATTCTTTTAAGACGGGTAATACCTCTTGGGAAAAGAATGAATGATCACCTTCCGACAGATAGAGAACCTTATTTGCAAACGGAAGCTTTTTTTCAAGCATAAGCGTCATCAGATGGGATTTGATGTCGTTTTGGTCGATGAACCGGATAACGAAGTCACAGCGACTGAGCGGGGAGATGTCATAGACGCTTAGAATTTCTTGGAATAAATTGAAATCTATAATTATGCGGCATTCATGGCGGATAAATTCGGGGTTGTCTGTTTGTATCCTGTCGACAAAGTCGAATAGCACTTCAGGTGAATTGCAGAAAAGCATAAGAATGCCGCCATTGTTTGGTGTTTCCCTGTTCAAATCCCTTTGTCGATGATGGATAAATGATTTATGCCAGACATCATTGCGCTTTGTGTAAACCGTGTCAACAACCCTTAAAATAGTTGGTTTCCATGGCTGAATTGTTTCTGAAAAAATGTCCTGTTGAAGGGCCTTAACATTTGAGATGAACGGAGGAATCTGTTTTAGGGTTTCCATGTTCCGTTCGTATCGGTGAAGGTGAGATTGGAAAATTTCAGGTCTTGCGGCAACCTTCATCATCATGTCATCCATGATGGCATGGATTTGATTCTGATGCAACTCTGGGGTTCTGGAAAGCACGATGTCTCGTAACGACAATAATCCATCCATGTCAAGGCAAGGGATAAAGGTTTGAAAACATAACCTTATATTTTCCAGGTTGAGGGGAAGCTTGCCATAATATTCTCTTGATTTTTTATGCTCTGAAATCAAAGCATATATATCACCAATTTTTTTAAACAGCGGAAGGGCTTCTGATTTGTCCTCAAGCGTGTCTGTCAAGAAAACAAGGATGGCGATTGCCGTGGTGAATCTTTTTTCTGCAAGGGCCCCATCCCCAAAACAAAACAACAACTCTCCCAGATCCTCTTCATGGACGCCGGTTTTTATCAAGAGGTTGATGACGGATTCAAAATCACCCTTGTCGGATAGGGACCAGATTGTATCTTTTTCCGGGTGATTTTTATAAATGGTTTGGAAAGGATTCATGTGTTCAAAATATAGCTCCGCTCTGTTCATTACATAGAAATCGGATTATCTATACCATTACTAAAATCAAAAGATCAATTGTTAAACTTTAAACAAGCACAGGGATCAAGGCATTTCATTGAAAATATAAAATGGATATGATAGCGTCGATCTGTTTTAATAAACTGAGAATCATAGGAGATGTTGTGAAAAAAATACTTGTAACCGGAGGCGCTGGTTTCATCGGCAGTCATTTGGTTGACAGACTTATTTGTGACGGCCATAATGTTATTGTCCTTGATAATTTTTCAACTGGCCGCCCTCAAAATCTTGAGCAGCATAAGGAGAATAAGTCCCTATCTTTATTGGATGTTGATATTTCAGATTATGATAATATTGTTGAGCATTTTAAAAAGGTTGACTGGGTTTTTCATATGGCAGCCCTTGCCGATATTGTCCCGTCTATCAAGGCCCCATTTGAATACCACAGATCAAATGTGGATGGCACGATTAGTGTGCTTGAAGCATCACGAGTCCACAGGATAAAGCGGTTTGTCTATGCAGCATCCTCCTCATGCTATGGCATTCCAGATAGATTCCCAACCCAGGAAACTGCTGAAAGATCGGAAGAGCACACGGCTGAACTCCAGTCACTCCGGAGAATCTCGTATGC
>CAXHYW010000592.1:0-3320 GCA_964021475.1 uncultured Desulfobacteraceae bacterium
AATTTATCCAAAAGGTAACGGATCAATTTCAGGGATGCATCCTCGTTAAAGGGTTTCATTAAATACCCATCAACACCCATTTTTTGATAATTTTTCATATTAATCTTTTTGCTAAAACCAGTACAGAGAATAACCGGGATATCCGGTTTGATCTGTTTAACTTCAATTGCCAGTGCCAACCCTGTCATGTCCGGCATTGTCATATCACAGATAACAATGTCAAACGCCTCCGGCCCGGCCTTAAATGCGGCATACGCCGATAAGCTGCTCACAAAGGGGGTTACCCTGTATCCGTACCCTTCAAAACTCTCTTTTTGGAACTCCACAATATCAGGGTCATCATCGACCAAAAGGATTGAGTCGCACCCAAAATATTTTTTTTGCAAATCACCCGTGGGCAGGATGTCACTGCCAGAACGAAGACTCCTGGGAAGGTAGACCTGAAAAAGACTTCCATGACCCGGTTCACTGGAAAAGCAGATATCTCCACCATATTGGTTTATAATCCGGGAGATAACGGACAATCCAAGTCCGCTACCCGTTTTTTTAGTTGTGAAATAGGGTTCAAACACGCGATTGACGATCGCAGCATCTATTCCTTCTCCGGTATCAGCGATGCACAAGCAGACATAGGTTCCGGGCTTCAGGGACAAGCATTCCGAGGGAGTTCCAATGATTGAAATTTCCTTTAGAGTCACATCCAGTATCCCCTCATTTTGCCCCATTGCATGGGCCGCATTGGTAATCAGATTCATAGCGATCTGATAAATATGGGTGGGGTCTACCAAAACTTCCCCGCACCCATCATCAATGGTTTGGATTATTTTAATGGTGGCAGGCAGGCTTGACCGGCTCAGTTTTATGACCTCTGAGATGATGGGTTGAATTTTAACCGGATGAATATCAAGTTCTTCCCGGTGACTGAAACTTAGAATCTGTTTTACGAGTGTACTGGCTCTGTTTGCCCCGTTAAGAATATTTTCAAGAGGGGTTTGAATCTTATTGTCATGGGCGGTATCTGCTATCAATCGTTCAAGGTTGCCGATGATAGGATGAAGAATATTGTTAAAATCATGAACAATACCACTTGAAAGTTCACCAATGGCTTCCATTTTCTGTGTCTGTTGAAGCGTATGTTTCAGTTCTTCATTTTCCTGTTCAACCTGTTTTAAATCATCAATATTAAAGATAAAAAACCCAACCTGCCCCCTGCTGCAAAAAAAATCATCATCAACGATGAGGGTTAAACGGCCCCATAACAGTTTGTCTTTTTTTTTTAACCGGATATCAAGTGTTTGATTCAAAATATCAGGAAGATTGTTGGCATCCAGACTCAATTTGTGTTGATCTTCTTTGTGAATATGGTCAAAAAACGGTTTATCAAGCAACTGACTTTTTTTAACACCCAGCATTTCACTAAATGCCCAATTGGCAGTTTTAACAATCCCTTCTTCATCAATTGTCACATATCCCACGGGCAAAAAGTCATAACACCCGGATTGGTGTTTACGAAGGAAATCAAAATAGTCAGGAAAGATGGGAATGGTTTCAAAAGATAGGGGATTCTGAATCGGCTCCCAATAGTTTATGCTTTCCGGGGTTTTTAAAAATTTATTATCACGCATTTGTTTTACGGTGACATTTGCCGATGAATGGGTGCCTGCTAAAATATTCATGAGAAATTCTCCATACCCCTTCCGGTATTTTTAAGGAGAAAACAACCCGTCGAATTAAAACATATCAGGTTCATAATCCATTGGGGCGTTTCCTCCAAATATTTAATAATTTTGAGAATTCAAAAAAATCCCCATAATAGAATGCAACAGCAATGAGTGTGCCAGGCAAAAACAACATTCCCAAATCATATAACAACTTGAATTTATAAAAGATACCCTCGTAAGTTTTTTCTTCAAAAACAACTTTAATTCAAACGAATGCACAGATTCATGGGCATTATTGTCGACTCAATGAAATCATATTCACTAACCATCTGATATTTTAATAAAATTACCATGTGCCCACATTTAGAGACAAATTGCATATTTTTATGTGCAATGTATGCGAAACAGGCTCCGCCACTATTATTATTTTTTTAAATGACAAAGGAAAATACTTCGTTCACTTTTTGCGATTTTGGCTGCACACGGGAATGTGCAGTCCGGAGTATGTTTCGTCACACTCCCTATTTCAAATAGAATCAAAATCTTTTTTTATTTCAAGTGCTTATAAAAATAATTTCCCATAAAATACATCTTGGTCTTAGCCTTGCTATATCAATGATTCATAACGTGTATGGGTGTATCGTAAGTTTCATAAATCAGTAAGATTAAGGAGAAGAACCATGAAAAAATTATTGGTATCAGTATTTGTAATAGGCGTTTTGGTTGCCGGATATGCAATGCCCGTATTGGCCTCAGGCGGTGGCGGTCCTTATTAGAACCAGTTAATCGCATCTGATTATAAATAAAGGCACAGGATATCACTCTTTTCTGTGCCTTCTTAATTCTCCTTTTCATTTTCCCCCTGCTTCATTTTTTCCCTATGGGGTCGTGGGTTTACTTTTTTCAAACATTTGCTTCCTTGCTTATATAGCATTCATATGGTAACTTTTTTCCTCTTTAATACATTTCGCCTAAGGAGGAAAAGTGAATCTATCAGGCCTGCCATATCTATTTATTTCAATTCTTTTTTCTTTGAGTTTAATTCTCCTGCCAGGCTGTACAAACCAGGAGGAAGAAACAAAAGCAATTGTAACTGAACCGGTACCCATCCAGGGAGGTATTTACCGGATGCCGTTACCAAATAACCCCGCCACTCTCGATCCTGCCTATGTTCAAGATAACTATGGAGAGGCAATCATTCATCAGGTTTTTGACGGACTGGTTCGGTTTGACCCATATCTTTCAGTATTACCTGCCCTGGCAGAAACCTGGCAGGTAAAACAGGGGGGAAGGGAATATCGATTTGTTTTAAGAGAAAATGCCCGGTTTCACAACCTTGAGTCAGTCACCTCCGCAGATGTTGTTTTCTCCATCAAAAGGCTTTTGCGGGCAACGCCTGCACCTGCCGTTCTGCCCCATCTGCTTAAAATTATAGGGGCAAAGAAATACAGGGAAAATATTCTGGAAACGGTTCCAGGACTTACAATTGAAACCGATAAGATTTTTACAGTCCATCTTAAGGAACCCCATGTTCCCTTTCTAACGGCCCTGGGCATGTATCAGGCGGCGATTGTTCCTCAAAAAGAGGTAAATAGGCTGGGAAATGATTTTGCAAAAAATCCAGTGGGAACAGGCCCCTTCAAGTTTGTTTCATGGGAT
>CAXHYW010000593.1:0-3317 GCA_964021475.1 uncultured Desulfobacteraceae bacterium
TCTAAAACCCTTGCCACAATAGGGTTTTAGATGTTCCCGGTCAGGCACTAGTTAAGGCTTTTATATTAGAAAATAACGGTGAGCCTTTTGGTATATTCGCTCAAGAGTTAGGCTTGTGGAATAAAATAATTCCCCATTTAATATTCTTCATAACAGGGGATATCAAGTGCCCATTTTTCAATACCAGGTATTCGGTCCAAAAGGGTTTCCAGTTTGTCCATTGCCTTTTTCGTCAAGGTAATGCCCTTTTCATAAATACCAGCAATCAATTTTACGACAGGCGAATTACCATTCCAACTCATCGTCCTACATAATCCAAGGACCTTCTCAACGCTGTCAAGAATTTGCCCGTTCCAATGTTTTTCTAAAACGCCCCAAACTCTCTCTACGGGATTGTATTTACTGTGATATGGCGGATAGTAAACCAGGCTAATATTTACAGATTTGTTTGCCCCGAAATCAACTAAACGTTTTATAAACTGAGTTCTGCGACTGCTGTTTTCAGGACCATTATCAGCATTAATGACAATCGTATGGGGATTAACTCTTTGTTTTATTGAAGGCCAAAGATTTTCTAAGCAATCAACCATAAAATCTGCCGTCACGTTACTTTCCGAAAAATACATGTAGTTTTCATCAAATGCGGGTAAATATATCCCAAAGAGTTTTAATACAGAATCCGGGGCAAAATCATGATCAGCTGCTTGAGTCATACAACGGTTATACCCGCCTCTGGCGAAGGGGCCAATATTAATACTGGCTTTTGTATCAATCGACAGGCGGATTACACCGTCGGTTTCATCGGATACCCGATTGGTATAATGAAGATATTCAAATATAGCATCTGTCTCAGCTATTTTTTTTTAGGTTTGCATTTTGTAACTTTTTTTAATTTAAAACCTAATTCATTTAATTTATTTGATATCGTTCTTATTGTTGGTAATTCTTCAGGAGAACAATTCATTTTTTCCATCAACCTACGGTGTACTTCTTTCGCTGTTATGGGCGAATAAAGGTTCGTAGTATGAAAAGTTGGATCTGTTTGGCTGATTGGATCGACAATCTTTTTGATTTCTTCAAGTAAATTTGGATAATGTTCTTCACTGCATTTTCGACCACGATCAGAAAAATTATCGATACATGTAATTCCGCTTTTAAGCTCTTTCATGCTCTTAAGAATTGTTTTCCGATCCCATCCAAGTTCTTTTTCGGCTTTTAGTTGCCCTCCATATCCTAAAAGGGAAACTACACGAGCCATAAATTGTCGAGGTTCATGGCTTTTTAATTTTTTTCTTGTTTCATTTAAAAAAAAATTAACTGCCGGGGATAAATTTTCAAGATTAGGTAAATCGTTAATAAGATTATTCTGATCAGACATGGTCTCTCTCTTTTTATTTAGGTTTCCATGTTGACCATAAATCATACTGCTCGGGTTGTTTATCTATTTTTAAGTTTTTGCGGAATTATTTGTTTCTGATCGCCTTAAATTCCCCAATCTCCAGAACGATTCTTTCACCAGTTCGGGCTTTTTCATATTTTCTAAAATACCATATATAGTATAGACAGTTTTTTTATCCTCGGACTTAAAAATCAATTATATGGAAATGGGAAGAATTATTTACCCACCGAGAATTGCTGATTCTTCCCCCCTTTTTTTTTGAGGGGGGGGGGGTCATGATTTGTGATTTGTAGTTCTAAACAGGAAGACTGATTTTAAAACTGGTCCCCTTGCCCCTTTGGCTTTCCACCTCGATTTTCCCGCCGTGATACTGGACAATATGTTTAACAATGGCAAGGCCGAGGCCTGTGCCGCCCTCATTCCGGCCCCTGCCCTTGTCCACCCGGTAAAACCGGTTAAATAGCTTGGGCAGATGTTCCTTGTCGATACCGTTTCCAAAATCCCTGATTTCAATGATCACGACTCCCTTTTGACAACTAACACCAATGGTGATCCGGGTATCTTCCGGGCTATATTTAACAGCATTGTCCACAAGATTTATGATGGCCTGTTCAATGAGGATGGGATCTACCCTGACGCTTAGGGTATCTGGGCAGGAAAGACAGATGTGACTCTTTTTTTCTAGGGCCTGGGATTGGCAGAGGTTAACCGCGCCATTTAAGAGGGTTGAAAGAGGATGGGATTGGAACTCAACGGCTGTTCCCTCAAGCCGTTCCAAACGGGACAGGGCCAGAAGGTCATTGATCAGATCCACCATCCGGTTAACATTCTTTTCAATGATCTTTAAAAAGGTGTCCGAATTTTGGATTTCATTGTCTTCAAGCATCTGCTGGAGGGTTTCAATAAACCCTTTGATCGTGGTTAACGGGGTTTTTAATTCATGGGACACATTTGCGGCAAACGCCTTGTGCATGTTTTCCAGGCGACGGATTCGGGTAATATCATGGAAAATAATCAGGGTTCCCATCCGCTCTTCCCGGGTATCGTAAAGCGCGGTTGAATGGATATTTAAAACGATGGTCTCATCCCGTTCAATGAGGATATCCTCCTCCACCGGCTCATGGGTGGACAACGCTTTCTGAATAAAGGTCTGGAGCTCGTAATTTCTGGCCACTTCCAGGATATTTTTTTTCTTGAGTGTAGAAGAAGGAAAATCAAATATTTTTGCGGCAGCCTTGTTGATGGTGATGATCTGCTCATTCTTGTCAATGGCAATCACCCCCTCTTGCATGCTTTTGTGAACCGCCTCAAGCTCATGGCTCCGATTCTTGAAATCCTGAATTTTTTTGGCAAGTTTCACGGCCATTTGATTCATTGCCCGGGCCAATTGGGAGAGCTCTTGTGTGTCTGGTGCGGATAGCCGGTTGTTCAGATTTCCCTTGGCAAACTCCATGGCCCCCTTTGTCATTTGCTCCACAGGTTTTGTGATCCGACCGGCCACATAAAAACTGGCAATGGCGGCAGCGATAAGGGTAAAGATGAGGGCCACCAGGATATTATTCCGTACGGTGGTAATTTTTTTATCAATGTCAGATATGGACACCGCCGTCCTGACCACGGCAATCACCTGGTTTTTGGGGTCGGTTGATCCCCCTGGCTCCACTGCCCCCCATCCCTGATCCTCCAGGGTGACGGGAAAGGCAATGTACATCATGTTCTGATCCAAAGTTGAGCTGTAACGGATGGAAATTCCCTTTCGGCCTTTCAGGGCCGCCTGTATTTCAGGGCGGATCAGATGATTTTCCATGGTCTCAACCCGCCCAAAGGAATCTCCCACCACCTGTCCCGAAGGCAGGACAATGGTGACCCGACTCTGGATGCTTTCCCCGACCCGTTTGCACTCTGCGTCAATTTGAAG
>CAXHYW010000594.1:0-3297 GCA_964021475.1 uncultured Desulfobacteraceae bacterium
GCCTGGCCTGTTTATCGGCCCTGTTCCTGACCCTGACCAATCCTGTGACCATCATCTCCTTCATGGCCATTTTCGCAGGCCTGGGCCTGGGTGCAACAGCGGGCAGTGTAACAGGGGCCCTCTCCCTGGTCCTGGGGGTATTCATGGGGTCCTGCCTATGGTGGATAATTCTGACTTTGGGGGTGGGGCAGGTGAAACAAAAATTAACGACAAGGTTCCAGGCAATGATCAACCGGATTGCAGGGGTGGTTCTTTTGATTTTTGGAGCCTTTGCCCTGGTCCGCCTGGTCCCCTGAAAGCCGATTCATTCCTTTGGTATCTGCGGTCCTTAGGAGAGCTGCTCCCCGACCTCCTGCCAGGAAGTACACCGCACCACTTTTTCGTTATTGACCGGTTGTACGTTCCAAGGCCGGTCATACAAGGCCACGGACACCCCCATGGTATGGGCAAGAAAAATGGCCATTTCCCGGGAATCTTCCACGGCCAGGTCATAGGTTCGCTGGCACAGTTCTTCCTTTGATATGGCAATGGCAGGATCATTGCCCGGCCGGTTGTATTTGTCCACCATGATAAAGGAATCAAAGGGAACCCCGTGTTTTTCAAGCCAGGCAAGAGAAACTTCCAGGGCCGAGGTGGGACGACCGGTGACAATTTCAATGCAATGACCGGCATCAGCCCAGTCTAAAAGAGCGGCTACAGAACCCTCCACCGGCTCAAACCCGAGCAGATGGTCCGGCTGGTGGATCAGGTCGAAAAAATAATGAAACTCATTATCGCTCAAACCAAAAGATGCCCTCAGATCAAAGGTCACAATCTGATCAAACCGTACCTGCTTCCCAAATTCCCGGGCCACAATACCCGCATAGGTGTCCGTGGTTTTGGAAATCACATCATCCATATCAATATATATTTGTTTTTTCAGCATGTTACATGCCTGCAAAGTTTAAAGATACCGTCAAGATTTCTTAGCTGCCCAATTCTACCGACAGAGAGAATATTGAACTTTACCAGGCATCGGCCATAATCACAAATCAAATATCCAGACATGATCTTTGTCGGGTATAATGCCGGATACACTCCAGGACAATGACAATCCATTTTGAGTCCTTTTGGGTAGAATAATTAAACATAACGGATCACATGACTCCAATAAATTGCTTTTTAAACCGCCTGTGTTAATCTGATGATTAGAATCACAGACTCTGACTCCGTCAATTAAGGTTCGAATCCTTATCACCCAGCAATTTAACAGCATCAGGTTTTCAGCTTTTTGGTTGAAAGCCTTTTTTGCTTTCAGGATAAATGTAATACACATATGAGCCTCTTGCAAATAAAACGTATTTTCAAGTTTTAGTCTGTATATTGTGGATTGGAAATTATGTTCATACAATTTGTGTTTTCAGGCCATCCAGAGGATAGGTGCGTCTAAAAAAACCGTCCTCAAAGGGCATCTCAAGGTTCTGAACCCAAAAGAAGGGCAATCGCACCGGAATCGGCCCCCGCCCAAAAAAATCCCACGATTTTACCTTTGGAGGGGTCTATAAAAAATGAGGCGGTGGATTTGGGAAGATTAAAGTGCTTTACATCACGCTTGATCTTTGTCATAAAATGTATTTTGTATTTTCGCCTCAATTATTTATTAACTATATTTTGGTGCAGGATTAAAAGATATAATGACCGGAAACCTTGAGGGAAAGCCTGCTTTTTCTTTCAGCGAAAAAATGATATTGCTTGGCACCTGCATGACCATGTTTTTGACAAACCTGGATGTCAGCATCGTTTTTATCGCTCTGCCGACCTTTACAAAATTTTTCAGTGTTAGCGCAGGAGAGGTTTCGTGGGTGATTCTGGCTTATCTTCTTTCCATTTGCTCATTTGGGCTTATTGCCGGCAGGCTGATTGATCTCTTTGGCACCCGTCGTATGTTTATCATCGGCAATATAATTTTTGTGGTGGCATCAATTCTTTGTGCCTTGTCGGTCAATTTTCCAATGCTGATCGCTTCACGTTTTATTCAGGGAATGGGGGCATCAATTCTTTTTGCGATCTCCAGCACTATTATTGTTCTGCATCTGCCAGAAGAGGTTCGTGGACGATCTTTCGGATTCAATACAGTTTCGGGAGCGGCCGGGGTTGCATTTGGCGCACCACTTGGCGGCATTCTGATTGCGTTTGTCGGGTGGGAGTACATTTTTCTTATCAACATCCCTATTTGCATTGTTGCAATGGTACTGATTGGCCTTTATATAAAAAAGGCTGAACCAATAAGATTTCGTTGGAAAGATTTCGATCTGCAAGGGGCCATTTACAGCGTCTTCGCCATTTCTCCTTTGCTGTATGCCCTTAACGAAGGTAGTGAGATGGGCTGGACATCACTTCCTGTGCTTTCCATGTTCGGAGTTTCATCTGTTTTTATGGTTCTCTTCTTTGTACACGAAATGAAAGCAAAAACACCGCTTCTTGATCCCAGACACCTCAAAAATTCCAACCTCATTCTCGCTCTTCTCAGTACTTTGATGGTGGTAATTGCAATGAATGCATGCAACTTCGTCTTTCCGTTTTTTTTCGAGCAGCTAAAACTATTCTCAATTGAAAAAACCGGTATGATTTTAAGTGCCTTGCCTCTGGCAGCAATGATTATCGGTCCATTTGCGGGCCTGATGGTAGATAAACTCAACGAACGCGTCACCAATGTTGTTGCCATGGCTGCGGCACTGATTGCGACAGGATTGTTCACTTTATACAACGCAGAAAGTGGCAATTTCCTTTTGCTGGGTGGACTATTCTTGTTTGGTGCCGGAGTCGCATCATTTATGACAGCCAACGTAAACCTCATTATGAGTCACGCACCGGCTGGAGAGGAAGGAGCGATCTCATCCCTGCTTTCCGAAGGAACTTTCATTGGGGCAGCTTTTGGAATATGCATAGTACAATCTCTTTATACATACGGTGCCAAACCCGCTTCCATAGCAACTGAAAGCGTACTTGGTGGCTATCAACTGGCAACCTACCTGGCTGTTTTCGCAATCGCCGCCGCTTTGGTTACAACCTTTTTCACTACTGCAAAGGCAAATTCATAGGAGTCTCAGATGACACAAATAATATATCCATTGACCCATGCTCAAAAGCGAATCTGGTACACAGAACAAACTTGGCCCGGAAGTTCCTTTGCCAATGTGTGTTTTACAATCAAGGTCAAAGATGTCGAAGATACGGAATTGCTGACAAGATCATTAAACGACTATATTTCAGATCGGAAGAGCGTCGTGTAGGGAAAGAGTGTGCCTCTATGTGTAG
>CAXHYW010000595.1:0-3295 GCA_964021475.1 uncultured Desulfobacteraceae bacterium
TTTAACTCTCCGGATACGGATCTGATGAAGGCAGGGCTTGAGCGTTCTGGCATGGCCGCGGTCCCGGCCGATTGTTTTGCCCAGAAAATGGCCGATGCAGACATTGATGGTGAGATCTACAATTACCTGGCAAAATTGATGAACGAAGGGGGGTATTCTGAAAAAGATGCTGTCAATAAGGCCAGGCGCAAATACGGTGCCGAGTTTAAGGCCCCCATGAAGGAAGCCAGAGATGTCTGTGTGCAGTAAGACTGTTTTGCCTGCCCCGGGGCAAGAGTTCCTCCATGGGAAAACTGAAAAAGGGTTTACCCTTTTAGAGCTTTTGATAGTGGTGTCTATCCTGTCTGCTGTGGCAGCCCTTGCCGCCACCAGCATGTCCGGTTTGGAGACAGACACCCAAGAAAAACTGGCCCTCACAGAGATGCAGACCATTGCCGAGGCTGTCAGGCAGTTCAAGCGTGACACCGGGTATTATCCCAAAACAGGCCCCTTTAATCTTAATTATGGAGGTGCCAAGGGGAGTGTTATTGTGGATAAATTACGAGCTACGCTTATCATCAAGGGGCTTGGTGAATTTGATTCCTCATCCGGATCCATGAAAGATGATATCGATCTGGCCTATTGGTTCAACTCCCCTGCCAACCTGTATCAGCTGGTGTGGACAGAGGATGAGCTGCCCGGCATGGAGGGCCATATGCTGGAAACCTGGAATCCGGAAACCGGCCGGGGCTGGAACGGGCCCTATCTTACGGGGGTAGGTGACGGTGTCGTCAATATCGGCTCGGGTGCCAGTGACGGCTCCATCGATGGAAACCGCAGCGGGAATCCGGAAGAAGGAACAAGTACCTCTGGTGTGGTTACGGTCCTTCGCAAGGTATACGGTGTTGCAGACCCTTTTCTGGGAGCCAGTCTGGTGAGTGATATTTTTAAATGGTATCGCTTTGATGGCACGAATTGGAATGAAGTAACGGATAGTTATGACAGACATGAACGGCCCTATTTGATTTACAATCTGGGCTCCAGTCCCGAAATTGTCTCAATGGGGCCGGACGGCGAGTATGGTAGCTCCGATGATATTGTAGTTGAAATGGAATAAAAAATTAACAGGAATACATATGAAAATTAAAACACTGCTGCTGTTTGCAGCCGTTGTCCTGCTGGCGGCCCTGTCAGGGAATGTCTTTGCTGCAGACGAGGAGTTTAAAATGATCGATCTGGACCAATTTGTGGAATCGGAAAAGTTGCTGGTAAAAGAAAAGGGCAAGATGATCCGCATGATGAAGCCGGTAAAATTTACGGCAAAAATGAAGCGGCTGCCAGAAGAAAAAAAGATGGACTACATCTATGTGGCCATGACCATGTCAGGGCTTGCCAATGATGTCCCAAAGGTTGGACACCGCATGTTTGTGGAGTCGGAAAAAGGCCGGATTATACCCGTGTATGTGGAAGAGGAGGCGGTTAAGAAAATCACAAAAAACCTTGCCGTGGAAAAAAACGTCAATTTTCTTGCCTACCATGCCTATTCCTATGCCAAGGGGCCTGCCATGCTGGTGGTTGACTTTACAGACCAGGATTAAGCCATGCAGACCAACCAAATAAAGATGACAGGACAGGGTCAGTGCTAAAAATGCCTTTAAAAAACGAGTCAGGATTTACCCTCCTCGAACTTTTGGTGGTGATCGCCATTTTAACCACCATGGCCTATATGTCCCTGGGCAGTGTGGTGAACGACACCAGCCGGATTCGGTATGAGGACACAAACACCCGCCTTGAGGCCATCCGAACAGCTGTGGTCGGAAGCTCAAGTCAAAAATTATGGGAAAAGGGGCTGGTTGGGGGGTATGTTGTGGACAACGGCCGGCTTCCGGTAGATATTAACAGCCTTATTCGTATTCCAACCGATAGCTCAGACAATGAGATTTATGAAGGATTCGGCCTTCTGCCACCCGTCTTCGATCCAACTCCACATAGCAATGGTTATGACAATAATTCAGGGGATAAAAAGGTATTGACATCTTCTAAACATCGGCTGATGAAAGGACACAGGGGGGCATACATCCATGGTGCAAGAAACAATGCTTACCGTGACGGCTGGGGGAACCAGACCAACCCTGGGGATGCCACCATGGACTGCCCCTCCAATCCAGGTTCAGCTGGAAGCAACCATGGAAGCGACCTATATACAGATAATTTCGGGTGGTGCGTTACCCTGGTCGATAGTGACAGCGACAATAAATACGGCAAGTTTGATGATTTATACATTGACAGCTATGGGGTTGACGGACAGGAGGACCAACTGACCGGTGACGCCTATGAAACTGATACGGCCATGACCGGCCCTGTATTATACAATGACTGGCAGGTGGATATCAATACCTATAGTGTCAGGATTGTTAATGAGAGTGGTAGTGATATTAATTTTTCCTCTGACGGTTTAAAAGTTGCCATGCTTATATTCACAAATGATGCAGATCTGGATGGTGATGTAAATGACCTGGGTACAGATCCTGATGACCCTGATGACAACTATAACTGTTGGTTCAAGGTAACCTCGGATGCCATTCCTTCTGCCGAGAACTGCCTGGACGGGGATGGAATAGGTTCAGGTGGCGGCGCCTGCACTGATACAACCATAACAGAAACAACTGCCACCTTTAATACGTCAATTAAAATTCCCATTGGAGAGCATATTCTTGTTTTAGTAACAGACGGTGCCAATGATATATCTGGCGACACTGATGATGAACTGTATCCAGATACCGCAAATGCTGTCTTCGCAAAAGTCAAATTTTTCTCAAGGGGCGGAGTACCTGACATGACCCTGGTGATCAAATAACATGGATTTTTCCTTTTCTTTTTCAAAAACGACCCCTGGCACCTGTAATGATGATCGGTAAAAAAGCCCAAAAAAATATGGCAGAGACTTCCCCGGACACCAGCGGCCTGAAAAAATCAAACCCCGGAAAATCAGACCAGGAGGTATCAAAACCTGTGGCAGAGGAATCTTTACCGGAAACCACCCTGGCAGATCAGGCCCCGGCCGATATGGCTAAGAAAAAAGCCAGGGCCTTCAGGTTTCCAGGCAGGGAAAAATTCAAACAGATTTTTCCCTTGAAATTCCCTTTAAAAAAGGATGGTCCAGCCATAGAAAAGCCAGCAGGATCCTATGAATTTTACCCCCTTAAAGAGGGAACGGCAAAAAAAGGCCTTCTGGAGAGGCTGCCCAAAAAGCCGGGGAACCTGATTGTTTTTGAATCCACGGGCATGACCCTTTATGCCGCCATTGCCAGAAGGG
>CAXHYW010000596.1:0-3294 GCA_964021475.1 uncultured Desulfobacteraceae bacterium
AAATTTTTAAATAAAAAGACAAAGGCCCGGGTCAGGGAATAGGCGTCTGCAAGAATTCGTGTATCCCAATGGTCATTGAATATATTGATTCTTATGTCGCATTCATGGGCGGTCTTTTTCTGGAGAGTTCGTAAAAAGTTTTTCAGATTAAGGGTTGTCAGGGGAAGCCTGGAAAGTGTTAGATCACGGATCACGTTAGCTGCCTGATGGTATTTTTTTACCAGGTTTTTTTGTTCCAGGTTTTCAAAAGTTGTGGCAAGGATTTGATTTTCAAGAATTGTCTGGAACTCTGACAATTGGGTGTCAATGGTTTCATATTTTTTGATATCCGGGGAAATATCCTGAATCGCCAGGATAAAACCTGTCATTTCCCTGTCTTGGTCCAAAATAGGAATGGCTTCAACACTGATCAGATTTCCGGCATAAATGGGGGTGATAAAAAAAGATCCTACGCTTTTTTTCTGGTTGTTCAGTCGTTCGGAAATTTCATCAACGGCATGGGCAACCAGCTGTTTGTCAAGGAGGTTAAAAATAGATCTACCTAACCCGATAAAATGCTCTGTTCCATGGGAGGATTTCTGGGAGGAGAATATTTTTTTTGCAAGGGAATTATACAGCAGAATCCGCCCGCTTTTGTTGCAGATAATCACAGCCTGGGGAAGTTCAGCCATGATGGCCGCCAAAAGGTTTCTTTCCTTTTCCGTCTCTTTCCTGGCGGCCAGAATTTGTTCGGTGATGGTTTTATTTAAGTTTTCAAACATGTCGGCAAAATCATTGATGATCCGGCAAAGGGTGACAATATCTTTGCTGCCCTTGATTTTTATACGGTGGGAGGGGTTGGAGGAATAGATAACCCCGGCTTCTGCCGACATCCGTTTCAACGGCCGGATATAGGTATGATAGGTAATGTCAAATACGATCCAAAGGGAGCCAACAACCAGAAATCCAAGCATTAAAAGGGGGAATACATTTTCTCGACCCAGCACACGCAGCAACTGTTCCTGATCCGGTGTCAGTTGAAACCAGATAAAGATCAAAATACCGCCAGCCATTAAAATGATGCTGGCGGTACTTGCGAACACGAACTTCCAGAATCTATTGGTTTGGGTCATGGGCAAAATTAAAGAAGAATTCTGAACCAAAAAATCAAGATTCAGAATTCTTCTATTTTAAGGGTTAATTAAAGGTTAGTTGTTTTGAGGATGATTATCCCCACCATCCCCAGCCAAAACTGGCAACAAATAATATGCAAAATGCAATGGTTACGATGAGATATTTATCTTCTAGGGCCATTATTTATCCTCCATAAAAGGGTTTTGTTTATGCATCTGCTTCCTTGGTTACATCCATGAGCTCAACATCGGCACGTCTGATCTGTTCTTCAGAGGTGGTGGACATTTCAGCTTTAAAGCAAAGGGCCCACATCATCACGATACCCACGATCCACCAGACAATTTGCCATGCCCAGATGGCGGGAAATCCGCAGAAGGTGAAGGCTGAATTGCCAAGGAGAATTCCAGGTCCGAGAGCAAAGAAATACCAGATGGGAACAATGATTTTCATCCGGGAACGCCAGATCTTGCCACTCTCAGAAGGTCCATCAATGCTGTTAAGCCAGTCTCTGACCTCTTTTTGTCGGTCAATGGTTTCCTGGGAGTCTTTGATGCCCAACCCCCGGCAGCCATAGGCCACAACAAACCCTGCAAAAAGGCCCCAGAAGGCGGTATGCATGGAAAGAGGATATTTCCAGACAAAATAGGTGAGCATATTAACAACAATACCGGCCAATAGACCAAGGGCAGCACCGGTGCTGGGAAATTTGAATCCCCAGTGAACACCCACGAGCATCAGGTACATAATGGTGCCAAAGGTGGTGGCAAATCCGCCGATCATAACGATGGCATCCGATGAGGTCAGGCTGACGATAACCGCTGCAACTGTCAGCAATGTCGACATAACTCTATTGGTCCAGATTTGTTCTGAATGGGATCCTTGCTGTTTTCTAACATATCTCCACCAAACATCTCTCTGGATGATGGTGCCGCCGGTTCCGATATAGGGAGCCGAAGTCGAGTGAATGGCGGCAATGGCACCAAGGAAAACTAGACCCAAAACAGGCCCTGGCAAGAATTTTGTCATCAGTTTGGGAACCACATCGCCGTTGTTGGCAATGATCAGGTCACCGGACATTTCGAGTATCTTGGCACCCATTCCCTGGAAGGCGGAAAAGAAGAACAAGCAGATACCCACAATAAATGTGGACATAAATACCTGCTGCCAGGCCAAGGGTTTGGGAGATTTAATACCAAAGTTCCACAAAATAAAGGCAGGAGAGGACTGAATCCCCATGAGGGCAAACATATAGGTGAGAATCATCACCGCCGTCCATCCGCCGCCGATGCCAAAGTGGATGAGCCCAGGTACCTGGCTCAATTTGGGATCAAGGGTTTTTAAGGAGGCTGACATGCCGGACCATCCGCCAATGATGGGGGATTTGATAACATAAAAGCCCAATAATATAATCCCGCCGACCAGAAGACAGAACTGGAGAACACCCACCCAGGTACTGGCTTTCAAACCGCCGGTGACCACATAGAACCATACAATAAAGGCCATGAAAATAAGGCCGATGGTCGGGGGTACGCCAGCCACCCAGTAAAAAAGTTTTGATGCGGCAATCAGCTGGATGCCGGAATAAAATATGGAGTATAACAGGGCAGCCAGAACAGTTAGCCAGCGAACCAGCTCATTGTTGTAGTAATAGGCAAACATATCACCCGGGGTTATAAACCCATAGCGTTTACCCATGAGCCAGTTTCTTTTGGCAAAAAAGGCGCCTGTAATGGGAATGGTCAATACATAGAAGGAGGCAAAGGCATAGACCAAACCAACCTTCCAGATCAAACCCGGATGCCCGACAAATGTCCAGCCGGAAAAAGAGGCAGCCGTTGCGGCCATTAAAAATGCGATAAAGGGAATGGAACGTCCTGCAATCCCGTAGCCTGATGCGGTTTTTTCAGAAAAGAAACCTTTTAACCCCCACCAGAAACAATAAATTATGTATATTATCAACAATCCCCAAACCCACATTACTTTTGAATCCATAAAATTTTCCTCCTAAATCATCTTTTATTGAGTTGATCGGATTTTCCTGTAATTATCATCGTAACAGGGACATCAGGGCATACCACACCACCTCCTTTCAATTGATATAGTTTTATATGAACAACTTCATGCTTTTTTCCCGTATCCGATCTCACCCAAGGATGCTTCTATTTCATCCAGGATGGCATA
>CAXHYW010000597.1:0-3294 GCA_964021475.1 uncultured Desulfobacteraceae bacterium
AGATTCTCCGGAGTGACTGGAGTTCAGACGTGTGCTCTTCCGATCTACAAACTGGCCGGTGATCTATGGCTGACCCAACAGAACCCAAAAAAGGCCTTGGCATCATTTCAAAAAGCCCTGGACGCTGATCCTAACTACCCGCCACCCTATTACGCCATTGCACGCATTCACACCCAAACCGGGAACCCAGACAAGGCGATTGAGCAGTACACCCGGCTTCTGGAAAAAAATCCCGGACTGGCCCCCCCCCACATGATGCTGGGTATTCTGATGGACGCCAGTGGGCAACATGATTTAGCGGCAAAGCATTATAAAATGGCCCTATACATTAATCCCCAATACGCTCCGGCGGCCAACAACCTGGCCTATCATCTTATCCAGCGCACCGATCAGAAGGAGCAAGCCCTGGCCTGGGCCCGGGTGGCCCGAAAAGCACTGCCGGAAGATGCGGCAATCATGGACACACTGGGTCTTGTTTACCTTAAAAAAGAACTTGTGGACAGCGCCATCATCGAGTTCCGTGACAGCCTTGAACAATCTGCCGACAACCCAATTGTACTGCTTCACCTGGGGCAGGCCTACCACAAGAACAAAGATTTTCACAATGCCGCCATTGCATTGAAAAAAGTTCTGGCCCTGGATCAAAACCACGACCGGAGGAACCAGGCAGCCGAGTTGCTCAAGAACATGGATGAATAAAAAAATCCCCCAAAGATAAAACTAATACCTTTGGGGGATAGACAACTTAAGAATCATGCTATAATATGTGTGTTAATACTATGATTATATACCAGCTTTCAATATATATAGCAGCTTTTTACGGATATACTAGTTAAAGGAGTGGTTAAAATGAAAAAAATATTATTTTTATTATTGGTGACATTTTTTGTTTCAGGCGTTTCCCAGGCATTTGCCTATGAGTATGACTATGGGGTTTCTGTCGGCGATGACGTATTGTGGGATGGGAGCGGAGTCGGATCAGGTGGTGAATTTGGTTTTTCCGTTGTAGGTTCCGCCAATTCTAACTGGTCGACTTTCTGTGCTGAGACCGACCAGGCTTTAGCTACCAGCGGTACCTCGATGGAGGTAACCGGCATCAGCAATTACAATACGAGCTACATGAACGGCAGCAGTACCGGAGGAACGGGGATGACGGATACAGTGGCATGGCTTTATTGGAGTTTTACCGAAGGAGACCTTTATCCATCTCACAATAATCCCAATAATTCCAATTACCGCAAGAAGCAACAAGACCTGCAATATTTAATCTGGTCTGAACTGGGTTTGCCTCTGCCAAACAATTCATATACATATCACGACGCTAACCGGGTAAGCGGTTGGCTATCCTCGGCAACGCTCGCCACCACAACTGGAGGCTGGAATAATGACGACCTGGTTAAGGTTCAGATTCTGCAATTAGGCGGATATCAGGATGTCCTTATTGTCGGGACCGCAAACCCGGTGCCGGAACCAACCACCATGGCCCTTCTGGGAATTGGCCTAATCGGTCTGGTTGCAGTGGGAAGAAAAAAAGCAAAACAACAATAACCGCCCTGTTTGTTTAGGTGTTTGAATTCAATTTTGGTCTGTTACCCGCCTATTTGTGACGGGTAACAGACCATTTTCATATGAAGAGAGTGCCAGCCGTTCTTCCTATACTCAAGCCATCACCAAAGGAGATCCCCCATTATTCATTTCCAATTCATAAATATCTGCCCATGACAAAAAAGGCAAAAATCACCTGGGGATTGGTGGCAATATTTTTCACCCTCGCAAGCCTTTTGACAACTGTGATCATTATCGCTCCACGATTTATTGACCATGATCTGGTCCGCAACAAAGTTCGCAACGAAATGTCCCGGCTTATGGGGGGAGAAGTTGACTATCAACAGGTGAATCTTTCTTTTTTCCCCATTCCCAAAGTGTTGCTTTCCAATTTTAAGATCATTATTCCCGGAAAGATATCCGCCTCGGCCGAGACAATAGACTTATACCCAGAGATGTTATCACTGCTTTCAGGAAATATCACCTTTAAAAAGGCTGCCTTCATACGACCTGAAGTTACGATTCAGATGCCAGAATCGCTCTCAAAAAAAAGCTCAAAGCCATTTGAAATGGATCAGGTGATTCAAGTGGTATCCAGCACCCTAAAAAAGCTTGCCCAATCAGACCTGCCTGTCGCCCAGTGCATCATGAATATGGGCTCTCTTACACTGATGTATGATAAAAATACCCGTTTTTCACTGCAGAAGATTCAGGTTGATTTTCAAACCAAATCAAACCAATCAACCTTTAGTCTAACCGCAGGATCGAACATTTTTGACAGGATCTTAATCTCTGGGTCAATGGATGGGCAGAAGAAAGAAAGCCGTGCAAAGATTGTCCTCAAAAAAATCCAGTCGGAAATTATCTACAATACGTTTTTGCCCGAAGCCCCGCTCAAGGTGACCGCAGGTGACACAGATCTGACAATAGACCTCTCCATGGACTTTTCCAGGATAAAGCACGAATCGGGTAAGGCTGTTATTCATCTTGTCTCCCCGGACATCCACCTGGAATATTCAGGCCAGACGGCAAATGTGAATATCCGGAAACTTTCGAGCAGTTTTGGCTTCAATAATGATTCTGCCACCCTCTCCCTAACCGAACTTTTAATGGGCAATCCACTGATGCGGTTATCCGGGGATTTCATAATTTCTGAACAAGAACCCAAATTTGTCCTGAAACTTGCAGGCTCAAACCTTGATATCAGTTCCACCCGTTCAATGGTTCTTTCAATGACTATAGACAATACCGCTGTCCGAACCGTTTTTGACATATTAAAAAAAGGAAATATCCCGCTGATAAAGGTATCTGGTCAGGCAAACAGACTAACGGAGTTTGGAAATATAAAAAGACTTGAAATTTTGGGTCAAATAAGGGATGCAAACATTAAAATTCCGGGTACTGACCTGGAATTGGATGCTGCTTCAGGCGATGTCAAAATTTCCCAAGGCATACTAACAGGGGAAAATATCCAGGCCCGATGGGGTAACTCATCCTTCCAGGAAGGCAGGTTAAAGCTGGATCTTACTCAAGAGGTGATGTCCATCGATGCCCAAACCCAAATTTTGGCCGATATGGCAGATATTCCAGCGATCATGACACGCATTGTGAAGGATGGAGATTTTAAAAATGAACTGGCGCAAATCCAGAATATTCATGGAAACGGCAAAGTTAAATTAAACCTGGCAGGTGATATGAATCAATTAAAAGTTTCTGTTTTTGCAAGGGATCTTGCAGTGTCGGGGTATT
>CAXHYW010000598.1:0-3292 GCA_964021475.1 uncultured Desulfobacteraceae bacterium
CACTCGGTAGCAAACTAATCGCTGCCTTTCTCGTGGTCAGTATCATCCCCCTTGCAATTTTGGGATTTCTGGCTGTCAATTCATCTTCACATACTATTTCTCAGGAAGTTTTTGCTAAGCTTGAAGCCACACAACAGGCTAAAAAGAGTGCAATAGAAACCTATTTCGATGATATACTACTTAAAATGGAAATCTTTGCAAAAGGCCGAGATATAAAAATGCTTTATGACAGGCTGGTAACGTATCATGATGACATGAAAACCTCACCAAACGGAAAATATGATGTAAGCACTCAGGAATATAGACAAATTTGGACTACCCTGGGTGCCCCTCTGGAACAATTTTATAAAAAAAGCGGTGTCTATGATGTATTTCTTCTTTGTTCGAAACACGGTCATGTAATGTATAGTGCAGCAAAGGAGAGTGATCTTGGTGAGAATTTGCGCCATGGGCGATATAAAGATTCAGGGCTTGGAACTTTATGGTCAAAAATTGTAAATTCGGGTGAACCATATCTTGTGGACATGTCGCCCTATGCCCCCAGTAATAATGATCCTGCCATGTTTGCAGGATATCCGATAACCGACAAATCGGGGTCATTGATTGGCATCATTGCCTTTCAACTACCTCTTGACCAAATAAACAAAGTTATGGGAACAACATTCGGATTGGGTGACATCGGGGAGACCTACTTAGTGGGGCCAGACAAGCTGATGCGGTCTGATTCCATTCTTGACCCGGACAACCACTCGGTTAAAGCAAGTTTTGACAATCCCCAAAAAGGTTCGATGGACACTGAAGCAAGCAATGCGGCCTTGTCCGGTAAAGCAGGTAAAAAAATTATTACAGGCTATAATGACAATCGCGTATTATCAGTTTTTTCACCTGTTAATGTCGGAAGTTTCACCTGGGCTATTTTGGCTGAGATTGATGAAGCAAAGTCCTTTGCCTCCATCAAAACATTAGAGATAAAAATCGGAGTTATTGCACTGATTTCCGTTATTTTTATTGTAATCTTTGCCATTCTTTTCAGTCGCTCCATCTCGGTTCCCATCATTGAAAGCGTAAAAATCGCACAGGAAATAGCCAGAGGAGACCTGACTCAGGTTATAGATATCTCCCGAAAAGATGAAATCGGAATTCTTACCGATGCCCTAAACAGCATGTCTAAAAACTTGCGAAAAATGTTCACAGATATTGTATCAGGAACCTTGACACTGACTGCTTCTTCTACAGAACTTTCCGCTATTTCAGAACAGATCTCCACAAATTCGGAACAAACTACTGAAAAATCAAATAGTGTTGCCGCAGCTTCTGAAGAAATGGCCACAAATATGAATAGCGTGGCCGCAGCAACAGAACAAACCACAACCAATATCCATATGATTGTTGCCGCCGCAGAAGAGATGACAGCAACCATCAATGAGATTGCCGCCAATATGGCCAAAGGCAGCGAAACAACCTCCAGAGCAGTTAAGAAAGCGAAGGAAGTTGCAGGAAAGGTTGATGAACTGGGAAAGGCTTCCGCCCAAATCAGCAAGGTCACGGATACGATAGCCGATATCTCTGCACAAACCAATCTTTTAGCACTCAATGCCACCATTGAAGCTGCCAGAGCAGGAGAGGCCGGTAAAGGATTCGCTGTTGTCGCAGGAGAGATTAAATCGCTTGCTCAGCAAACAGCTGAAGCCACCAGCGAAATCAATGAAAAGATTACCGGAATCCAGACCACAACTGCTGAATCTATCAGTGCTATTGAATCTATTGTTACGGTCATTAATGACATTAATGATATTGTTACTACTGTTGCAACGGCCATTGAAGAACAGTCCGCCACCACCCAGGAAATTTCGAACAATGTGAGTCAGGCTGCCGCTGGAGTCCAGGAAGTCAATGAGAATGTCAACCAGATATCGGCAGTAGCCGGAGAAGTGAATCAGGATATTGCCGAGGTGAATCAGGCTGCTGCTGAAATGAAAACCGGCAGTCAGCAGGTAAGTGTCAGTGCTATAGAATTATCCAAACTGGCTGAGACACTTAACAGCATGGTGGGACAGTTTAAAATATGAAATTAAAGAGACACTTTTTACCGGGTTTACGATACAGTAGTTTTATCTTTTTAGTGCTCCTTTTTATTACGACTGTTATATTTTGGATATTTTTTTCTCAAGAGAAAAACTCTCAAAAACAAATCTTGCTTTCCAATGAGCAACAAAACATAAAATTATTACAAACGATCATTGAAAATGACATAAAAATGAATGCGTATAATCTAATTTTTCTGGCCAACCACACTAAGCTTCATAAATGGTTGACTACCCGGCAAACCGGGCATCGGCAGGAGCTAATCCAGCTTTTTCTAAATTTATGTAAAGAGACTGCGATTTATGATCAAATCCGTTTCATTGATCAAAATGGAATGGAACAGATTCGGATCAACTTTAATAATGGTCGATACACATTTGTACCGGATAATGAATTGCAAAATAAGGCGGATCGATATTATTTTAAGGAGACCATCAAATTAAACTTAAGCCAGATATCTGTTTCGCCACTTGACCTCAATATAGAACATGGCAAAATTGAATACCCGCTAAAACCAATGATTCGTTTTGGCATGCCGGTGTTTGACTTTGAAGGTCGAAAAATGGGGATTGTCCTACTGAATTATCTGGGTGACAAACTGATAGATCACCTTGATTCTATACACGCTTCCAGTGCAGGAACGGTCATGCTCATAAATTCTGATGGTTTTTACCTGAAGGCGGCGCAGCCGGAAGATGAATGGGGCTTTCTTTTTACAGATCGGAAAAATAAGAAAATGGCTTTAACCAATCCTATTGCATGGGGGCAAATAGCCAATGTTGAGGAGGGACAATTTACGATTGATAGTGGACTATTCTCATATGCAACCATCCGTATTACAGCTACAGGTATGCATAGTTCCACAGGATCTGAACAAGCCTTGAAACCGTATCAAAATGGATATGGCAATAAAGGGTTCTACTGGAAGGTCGTTTCTTTGGTCTCAACCCACGCTCTGAAAAAATCATCCTGGATTATATTCCTTAGATTTTTACCTTTTTATGGATTGATTGTAACGATTATGTTTTTCATATCATGGTGGCTGGGTCATACGATCAATTTACGTATAAGAGCTCAAGAGACACTGGACCAAGCAACTGTAGAATTAAGAAGCCTTTTTCGGTCTGTGCCTGCAGGTATTGGTATGGTCTGTAATAGAATTATCACCCAGGCAAACCAGCAACTTTGTAAGATGACCGGTTATTCT
>CAXHYW010000599.1:0-3291 GCA_964021475.1 uncultured Desulfobacteraceae bacterium
CATGAACCCAGATCCCATGAACCAGGTCATTGACCTAATATCCCGCCACAGGTCTGTTCGAAAATTTACGGACAAGCCCATTGACGATGATCTGCTCCATACCATTGTCAAAGCGGCCCAATGTGCTGCCACCTCCAGCCATATCCAGGCCTATACCATTATCCGGGTCCAGGACAAGGGCAATAGAAAAAAGATCGCAAACCTTTCAGGCCCCCAACCCTGGGTGGAACAGGCACCGGTCTTCCTTGTTTTCTGTGCCGATCTCACCCGGCTGGATGCTGCCTGTGCCACGCACAAATTAACCCCTGAAACCGGATGGGCAGAACAATTTGTCGTGGCAACCGTGGATACGGCGCTTGTGGCCCAGAACCTGATGGTGGCGGCAGAATCCTTTAGCCTTGGCGGGGTCTTTATCGGCGGAATCCGGAATGACCCGGAAATGGTCTGTGACCTGCTAAACATCCCGAAAATGGCCTATCCGGTATTTGGCATGTGCCTGGGATACCCCGATCACACCCCGGATATCAAACCCCGACTGCCCCTTGAGTTGGTATTAAAGGAAGATTCTTTTTTCGGAAGTGTTATAGGAAAACAAGGGTCAAACAACTCGGAAGCAACCCTTAACAACCATCTTAAGTCCTATGACCAAACCTGCCAGGACTATTATTTAAACCGGGACAGCAACCTGAAGGACCAAACCTGGACCCGCCAGATGGCGGATTTCATGGGCAAGGTCACCCGGCCCCACATGAAATCATTTCTTGAAAAAAGAGGCTTTTTCCTCAGATAGGCCAGACCCTTTATGCTTCAAACCACCGCTGAACAAAAAAAGATTATCCACACGGATCTGTTGCCCGGGGAAACCCTCAAAATAATGGCCTTTGCCGGCACCGGTAAAACCACTACCCTGGTGGAATATACCAAAAAACGATCCAATATGCGGTTCCTGTATATCGCTTTTAACAAGAGCGTCCAATTGGAAGCCGCCCGGAAATTTCCCAGAAATGTCACGACCAGGACCACCCATGCCCTGGCCTTCCGGGCCAAGGGATTTAAATACAAAGACCGCCTGGTAAAAGGATTCAGGGCCAACCAGGTCATGACCGCCCTGAAACTTGAAAAATATGAGGATGCCAGATTTACCATGGACACCCTCGCAAATTACCTGGCCTCGGCAGACCCCAAAGTCTCCCACCACCATATCCCCCCCATGGCAAGGGGGTTCTATAAAAAAAACAAAACCGCCCTCCCCCCCCTGGTGGACCACGCCAACACCCTGGGCAGGCTTATGTGTGACGGCACAAACCAAGCCATCGGCATGCTCCATGACGGATACTTAAAACTTTATCAATTGTCAGCACCCATCCTGCCCTATGATTGTATTCTGTTGGATGAGGCCCAGGACATCAATCCTGTGACCGCGGCCATTGTCTTTGCCCAGGCCCAGAACTGCCAGACCCAGGACATAGATCAGGAGCAAACCCGAAAACTTGCCTCCATCATCCTGGTGGGGGACGGCCACCAGCAGATCTATAGTTTCAGGGGGGCCAGGGACACCCTGAAAACTTTTTCAGCGGGGAAAACCCACTATCTGACCCAAAGTTTCAGGTTTGACAACAATGTGGCAAGGGTGGCCAACATGATCCTGAAAATTTTCAAACAAGAACCCCGGCAGATTGCAGGCACCAAGGTTCCGGTAAAACCCCCTTGGGACCCTGGTCATCACACCATTATTGCCAGAACCAACGCCACCCTCTTTGACAGGGCCGTCCGGCTCTACAAACAACATAAGATCGGTTTTGTGGGCGGGGTGGGAAGCTATCGGCTGACGATTTTAAAAGATGTCTATTATTTGTACAAACAAGACCATTCCCGGATTAAGGATGCCTATATCAATGGTTTTAGAAGCTTTGTGGACCTGAAATCCTATGCCAGAACGGTGGAAGATTTTGAATTGTCCTCTGTGTGCAAAATGGTTGAAAAATATACCACCACCATTCCCTCCCATGTGGACCGGATCATGGCCCAGGCCGTGGAAGGGGAAAAAGCCGCGATACTTCTGACCACCGCCCATAAATCAAAGGGACTGGAATGGGCCAATGTTCTTTTGATGGAAGATTTTCACCCCCTAATGAAAGAGGGAAAAATCATCGACCCTTCCGGCGTGGACCCGGATGAATTCAACCTGATCTATGTGGCCATGACCCGGGCCATGGTCAACTTAAGATTTGATAGGGAAAGCGATATCCCAGAGTTTATCCGGCTGTGCCTGAAAAGAGCGGAGGGACCTGGGCCCGGGTGATCTCAATTTTTTCCCAAACCTTGCCCAGCACATAGGGCTCTTTGTCCAGCCATTCACTTTTCAAAGCCTGCATGGAGTCAAATTCACAGACGATCATAGAACCTGTCATTTTTCCCTCATCATTCAAATAGGCTGCGGCATAACGCCATTTCCCCTCCTGGGCCATAAGTTTTGCCATGGCCAAATGGGCTTCCCGGGCTGCCATCCGCCGGTCCAGAGCGCCTTCATCTGTTCCGTCATAACCACTTACTATAAATTGCATCTGCTTTCTCTCCCTTTATATTTAAAGCCCCGTCATGGAGGGCAGAATCACCGCGTCACCCATGAAAGTGATGGTGATATTTTTCTCTTCATTTCCCCACACACATTTTTTGGCCCCGAGAGCCGAGTCGCATTCGTCCGGAGTACCTATAATCTCAATCACCTGTTCATACTTCATGCCCATTTTAATTTTTCCATAATTTTCCTGATTCAGCTTACTGCAACCCAGAAACATCATACCAAAGACCAGGGTCAGAACCACAAATATTTTCATCTGCTTCATTTTAATTTCCCATTTCTTTTAAGTTAATCATAATTGGTACCTAGCATTTAATCTCCACCTAAACACCCAGAGACACCCCTATATACTCTAATTTTTCCCGGTGATCAATAATTCCTGCAACGCCGTCTGGCGCTGACTGATATCCTGGTTCTGAACCGCCATGCCAAGTGCCCTTCTCGTACCCACAAACACAGCCATTTTTTTTGCCCGGGTGAGCCCCGTGTACACCAGGTTTCTGAAAAGCATCTTAAAATGCTGGGTCAGCACCGGGAGGATGGTCACCTCAAACTCAGAGCCCTGGGATTTGTGAATGGTAATGGCATAGGCCAGATCCAGCTCCATGATATCGGTCTGTTTATACTGCACCACCCTGTTATCGGGTAAAAATTGCACCGAAGATCGGAAGAGCGTCGTGTAGGGAAAGAGTGTGCCCCTATGTGTAGAT
>CAXHYW010000600.1:0-3277 GCA_964021475.1 uncultured Desulfobacteraceae bacterium
CACAAACCCTTCTGGTAACTCTTTTGCAGAATCTCCATGGCTCATCCAGCATTGAAATTGGGAGGCCATTTCCGTAAATAGTGGTTTTTCCTCTTTCACGCATAATTCGGCAAATCCGTATTCTCGTTTGTCAGCGCGTTGGATCTTACCGCCCAGGGCATGGACCATAAAGTGCATGCCATAACAGATTCCCAACACAGGGATGCCCAGGTCAAAAATAGATTTGTCCATGGAGGGGCTGTCTGATTCATATATGGAGCAGGGGCCACCGGAAAGGATAATGCCGACAGGATTCAGCTCTTTGATCTTTTCCAGGGGAATATCTGCTGGTTCCACCTGACAATATACCCCGTTTTCCCTTACACGTCTGGCAATCAATTGATTAAATTGCGACCCGAAATCAATAACAATTATCATAAATTTTTGTCCTAGGTAATTTTTACATTTCAAATCCTAATATTTCCTATAAAATGAATAAAAAAGCAAGATGTTTTTATCTGGATCTTGCCAATAGTCGTTTATTGTGATTTATTAGAGGTCACCTCAAAATATTGTATATAGATTTATATTTAAATTAATTATATTTGTCAGGAGTAATCGATGTATCTAGCCAGTGACCTAAAAAAAGGCCTAAAATTTGAAATCGACGGAGATCCATATGTGGTCGTTGGGTTTGAGTTTAAGAAACCAGGGAAGGGACAATCCCTTTATAAATGCAAACTTAAAAATATGATCACGGGCAACCTGTTCGAACGAACCTACAGGTCCGGTGATAAATTTGAAAAAGCAGACCTTGAAGAGCTGGAGATGGAATATCTCTATTCAGACAAGGATGCCTATTGTTTTATGGATACCTCAAATTATGAACAGATTTTTTTAAACCATGAGCAGTTAGGGGATGCCACAGAACTGTTAAAAGACAACACCGTCTGTACCGTTCTTTTACACAATAGCCAGCCCATTGGGGTGACGCTTCCCAACTTTGTCAATCTTTTGGTAACTAATACTGAGCCATGGGCAAAAGGGGATACTGCAACGGGGAGCACAAAACCTGCCACCCTTGAAACCGGAATTGAAGTTCAGGTTCCCCCCTTTATTGATCAAGGACAAATGGTTAAAATTGATACCAGAACTCGGGAATATGTCGAAAGGGTGAATGCCTGATTCAAAACAAATAAACTCCTCTGTCCAGAAGATATTAATCGTGGACGATGAAAGCAGTCTTCGTTTGCTTTTGATCAAGGCGCTTTCCAGGGAAGGGTATTCCTGTGACCAGGCCAGGGATGCAACATCTGCTCTGGAGATGATTAAGTCCCAGCAATCCTTTCCCTTTGATCTGGTCATCTCTGATATTTCTATGCCCGGAATGGATGGAATTTCCTTGCTCAAAGAAGTTAAATCCCTGTTTCCCGCCATCGATTTTATTATCATGACCGGGTATGCATCGGATTATTCCTATTCAGAGATTATGGATGCCGGTGCCTCGGATTATATGACCAAGCCCTTTAATATCAGCTCCACCCTGGCAAAGATTGCGCGGATTGCCAGAGAAAAAACCACTCTGATCAACCTGCAACAGACTAACCAACAATTGTGTATTGCCATTGAAAGGGCCAATGAATTAGCCGCTGCGGCCAAAGAGGCCTCCAGGGCCAAGACATTTTTTTTGGCTTCCATGAGCCATGAGATAAGAACCCCCTTAAACGGGATTGTGGGGTATTCGGATATGTTAATGGATACCCCATTAAATAAGGAACAAACCTCTTTTTTGAAAAATGCACGACTTTCCTGTGATACCCTGTTGTCTGTTGTCAATGATATTTTAGATTTTTCCAAGGTGGAATCGGGCAAGCTTTCCCTGGAATCCATGGATTTTGATCCGGAAGTGTTGTGTTTTGATACGATTGATGTGATCAGGCCCCAGGTAGATGAATTAAAAATCGAATTGCGCTGTTCTATTTCCGACACGGTTCCGGGAAGGGTCAAGGGAGATCCCCATAGATTTCGCCAGGTGTTGTTGAACCTTTTGGGAAATGCCGTCAAGTTCACCCAGGCAGGATCCATTACCCTAGCGCTTGATTCACAAGAAATAGAGGGTGAGACCGTTAAGCTTTTGACCAGCGTTTCCGATACCGGTATCGGTATTTCTTTGTCTGAACAGGAAAGTGTTTTTAAACCCTTTGTTCAGTCGGAAGAGGATATTACAAACCGTTCTGGGGGGACCGGTCTTGGGCTTGCCATCAGTAAAAATATTGCCCGGCAGATGAAAGGGGATTTATGGGTGAAATCCCAGAAAGACAAAGGCTCTGTATTTTATTTTACGGCCTGTCTGGCCAAAGGGGAAATTAGAAAAAGTGACCGGATCAGACCGGTTGGTCTGGAAGGAAAGCAGATTCTTGTCAGCACCACAACGCAAGAGACCTTTGATCTTCTGAACCATGAATTGATGCGAGCGGGTATGCTTGTACATCAAGAACCTTGGGACACGCTTCCCAGGTTTTTAGCCACCCCGGCCGCTAGGCTTTTTGATTTGGGAATTATCGATTTCGGGAAATCAATAAAATCAAGTTCGCCAGAGCATTTGACCCTTTTGAAGACACTCTTGCCCAAAGAGTTCCCTTTTGGATGGATTGCTTGTTCCGTTCCCTTCCCCGGGATTGCAAAGGTGTTTGAACAATCAGGGTTTAAGGGATTTTTATCCAAACCCATGCGCAAGAAGCGTCTTTTGGAAATGGCAGGATATGTCATGGGAATGGAAAATTTTCCTGGCAAAGAAAAAACGCCTGAATCAAGCGAATTATTGACCGTCCATTCCCTTGCAGAACATCAAAAATATGCCGTGTCCATCCTGCTGGTCGAAGACAATCCAGTTAACCAGAAAATGACCAGCCTGATGTTGGGTAAGGCCGGATATACGGTTCAAATTGCAGAAAACGGGAAACAAGCCCTTGAATTGTTCCAAAATACCAAGGAAGGCTACGACCTGATATTAATGGACATTAATATGCCGGTAATGGATGGAATGGAAGCCACCCGACAGATTCGATCCCATGAGGCACAGTTCAAATCCGGAACACGAATTCCCATCCTTGCACTGACCGCCAATGTATTGAATGAGTTTAAACAAAAATGCCTTGAATCGGGCATGGATGACTTTCTGACCAAACCCATCAAACGGGACCTGGTTTTTGCAGCTTTGAAAAACTGGTCCCGCCCAAAGGATTAACTTTTAAAAATACGCCTATTCTTCGCTGTTAGGCTCTTCAGCATTCGGTTC
>CAXHYW010000601.1:0-3266 GCA_964021475.1 uncultured Desulfobacteraceae bacterium
TCTTGATCAGAAACGGGGATACGAAATATATGCCGAACCTTTTTAGCGCCCTCTTCTTCCTCGGAAATGAAATAAAACTCTGGTGATTCTTTTTCCATTACCACATTCTCCACCGGCAAACTTCTATTTATACCAAAATTATGGCAAATTATACATAAACCAACAAAAACATATCAGTTATACCAGGCCCAGGCAAGCAAAATCAACCATCGCCCGGCCCCAAAAATAAAAAAAGATGCAGAGCCTAAGGGCCCTGCACCTTTAATGTAAAAGCTTATTCAGTCTCGTATGGCTTACTAACCAGCTACTCCAGCCATAACGGTTTTCAGAGCAGGATGGGCATACATGAGGATAAGAGATACAACCAATGCATAAATACAAAGGGACTCAATCATGGCAAGACCGATCAGCATGTTCACCTGAATTTTACCAGCTGCTTCAGGGTTTCTTGAAATACCGCTCATTGCGCCAGCAAGACCCAGACCCTGACCAATACCACAACCAAATGCGGCAATACCAATTGCAAGACCTGCTGCCCATACACTACCAACTAGAAATTCCATGTGTTACTCCTTATTACAATTAATTAATATAAATAACGGGGGCTTCTTCCAAGTTCCCGTAAAACAACCTTAACTTAATGAGATTCTTCTATTGCACCCGCAATGTACATGGTTGCCAAAAGAAAGAATACAAATGCCTGAACCAGGGCCACAAACGATCCCAGAGCCATAACCGGAAGCGGCGCCAAAAACATACCACCCAGACCCAGAAGGATTCCAACAACCAGCTCATGGCCTGCCATGTTTCCGAAAAGACGGAAGGTAAGCGATAGAACCCTGGCCGTATGTCCAATAATTTCAATGGGGAGAAATAAAGGAATCATTGCGGGTACAGGTCCCAGGAAATGTTTTATATATTTAATACCATGGCGCTGAACTCCCACCAGATGACTCCAGCCAACAGCGATCAGTGCCAGCCCAAGGGTGGTATTGATATTAGCTGTTGGGGGAAAAAATGCAGGAACCAGCCCCATAAGATTTCCCAAAAGGACAAACAAAAAGATCGTCAAAACAAGAGGGTAAGACTTTCTGCCTTCTTCCCCTGTGACGGTTACCATGAACTCTTCAAGGCCTGAAATCAATACTTCAAATACATTCTGGGCAGTCTTGGGGACCATGGAAACACTCTTCCCGGCAAGCCAGCCAAAAAATATCAATATGGCCATCGCCAGCCACATATATGTAACATGCGGATATGTTGCTGCCCATTTTTCCAATCCCAGCATTCCGAACAATGACGTTAGTAACAAATATGGATGTTCCACCTTATACCGCCTCCTTGAAAAATAATCTCGTTAACTCAAGCACAGTTGCCAGAAACATGCTTGCAACAACCACCGAAAGGCCCGCCAAAAGCCCCAACGGATGAACAATATGGTTTGATATAAGCAGAAAAATCAACCCCCCGCTTATTGCAAATCGGATATAGTATTTCACCAGGATATTCCCCACAAAGGAACCCCCTTTTTCAGATACCACATCTGGATTAAAATTATTAATAACGGTTTTCTTCAACAGCTGAAAATTAATGGCCACAATCAGGCCCCCCAACAGAACTCCCAGGGAGACCTTGGTCGGGGCTATCATCATTGCCAACGAACTGCTTGCCATGAGCAACAGCCAATTGGTTTTGGTGACAAAATTAACAATTTTTAGAAGATCCTTCATTAATACTTTTGTCCTTTTTTCCCTGCTCTGATAATGTTGCTAAAGCCTGCGGCAATACCAAAGGCCAAGCCCACAAATAACAAAATAGGTTCTGTATCAAACTTTTTATCAAGCCAGATCCCAACCCCCAGGCCTATAAAAATAGAAAGCGCAACGGACATGCCAAGACTGGCAAAATAGCCCAGTTCTCTCACAGTGCTACCTGTTTCTTTTTTCATCCTCCTGCCTCTCCCTTTTCCTACACCCTTTAGGATCGGTCTTTGACTTTACAAAGATCAATTTATCTTGGAAGCAAATATCATATGCAACCCCTCAAGTCAATGTGAAAAAGCATTAAATAATATCCAAAAAACCCGTGTCGCTTTCACGGCTGACCTCGCCGATAACCCAGGCGCTTATTCCTTTTTTCTCCATCTGCTCAACACAAGATCCGGCATCCTTTTTTTCCAAACTGATCAAAAGCCCACCGGATGTCTGGGGATCAAACATCAAATCAGAAAGAGCCCTGTCTAACCCGTGGGAAACCTTTGTTAAATTTTTAAAAAATGCCCTGTTTTTATGAGCCCCTGCCGGGACCAGCCCCATGTTGGCAAAAGAATGCACATCTTTAAGCAAAGGGACCTTATCAGAAATAAGGGTGAAGTGTTTTTTTGCCCCACGGGCCATCTCCACCATGTGCCCGGCCAGTCCGAATCCGGTTACGTCGGTACAGGCATGAACTTCAAACGCTTGCATAACTTCGGCCGCATACCGGTTAAGACAGGACATCACCGCAACCGATTCCCGGATATGGTCAGGCTGAGCAAGTTTCCCCTTGATAGCCGTTGACATAATACCCGTTCCGATGGGTTTGGTCAAAATAATGGCATCCCCCACCCTGGCATTAGAATTGGTCAATACCTTGTCCGGATGAACCGTTCCGGTGACGGAAAGCCCGTATTTAAATTCAGCGTCATCCACGGAATGCCCCCCCACAAGCACGGCACCGGATTCATTAATCTTGTCCTGCCCCCCCTTTAATGTCTGGGCCAGCACCTCTTCCGGAAGATCACAACTGGGAAAACAGACAATATTCATCACCGTCACAGGCGTTCCGCCCATGGCATAGACATCACTTAAGGAGTTGGCCGCGGCGATCTGGCCAAACTCATAGGGATCATCTGTAATAGGGGTCAAAAAATCCAGGGTCTGGATCAGAGCAATCCGATCCGTGATCCGAAAAACCCCGGCATCATCCGGGATGGCAAGTCCCACAATCAAATCCGGATGGGAGCGGATATCAAGCCCCGACACAATTCGATCCAGTGTCCCTGGATCCAATTTGGCAGCTCATCCCGATGCCGTTACTTTCTGGGTTAAAAATATTTTTTTTTGCGTTTCCATTCGCCTGCTCTTAACTTTAAATATTAGTTATGCACCAACCCTAAGGACCGCAAATTTTATAACATGAACGAAATAGCTTGCCTTTTGGTCCATCTACCGCGTTGCATCAAAGGCCAAATAGGCTTGCTATTAAACCTTTAATGCGCCTTGTAG
>CAXHYW010000602.1:0-3265 GCA_964021475.1 uncultured Desulfobacteraceae bacterium
AAATCCATTTCCCGGCTTTTTATTTTTTTGCATGAACAATGTAACTTTCCAGAGGAGCTGCCATCGGGTTAGAGCCTTGTGGCAACCATTTCCCAGTCTCTTGCGTAACCTTGTTCTTTGGTGCATGACATCTCCATGATTCTGATCCTGGTAATATCCTTTTGGATGATGGTTTTTGCATGACAGCCTCGTATGTGGGTACCGGCGATGATTTTACCACTGACATCCAGAATGGGCCTTGGGGGATTTTTCCGGTTTCTTTTTTTTAAATGAAATTTTTCCGCTACCTTTTGTCTGACGGCATTCGAAAAAAAGGAGATCTCTTGTTCAAGTCGGTCTGTTTTTCTTTCAAGAAGATTCCTTTTGGTATACAGGTCGACAATGCCAAGGTTTTGCCGGGCTTGCTCAAGCAGAGCGATCTTTTTAGAAAGTGCTTGGTAACCTGCCGTGATTTTATTCTTTTCGGATCTTTTGCTCTCAAAGCGGGCCTGGAACTTTTCGATGCGTTGATTCAACAGTTTTAATTCCTGTTCAAGATAATACGATCTTCCCACGGTAATGACCGAGGCCCGGGATTTTTCCGACCCGACATACCAGATTCTTGCACCGCCCTTGGCAGATAAAATGGATGCATACATTTTTCCCCGAAGCATTTCAAATGTGCCTTCCAGGACGATATCGGTTTCCACCACCTCTTTTCTCACATCCATGTCTCCCATACAGGCAATTTTGGACCGGTGGATGAAACCTGCGGACATATTTCCTCTTATGGAAATGGATGCGTCGGTAATCCCATTTTCAATGCAAACATCCCCCCTAGCCTTGATAATTCCGCCGTCCACGGATTTGGCAACCACATCCAGCCCTTCAACCTTGAATCCGTCTTTAATGGTGCCGGTGATATAAATGTTTTTATCAAATTTGAGATGGCCGGTGGTATAATCCACATCTCCTTCAAGGAGATAGGCATCATTGACGACAAGCTCTCCTTCCGGGGTCAGCTTTGGGTATCCGCTGACCTGGGCCCTGGCCTGGGATTTGTCTTCCGAAAGACGGACCCCTTTGCCGCATTTAAGGTTCCGATCAATGGGCGGCATGGGGGACACCACATCGCCAAAGATATTGACCCCATCCTTGCCGATTTTGCTAGGCGTTTTTTCTGCAAGCAGGTCGTTGGCTGCTACAAAGGGAAGATCTCCTCGTTTCTTGAAATCAATGGAGCCATCTCTTTCAATTGTACCGGCTTTCAGATACTCCCGCTCAAACATATAAAAGATTCGGGAATCAGTTCCCTCTTCCGGGGCAAGCCCCTTTGCCAAATCAAATTCTTTTTTTCGATAGACATCATCGATCAGAAACTCTTTTAAACGATCATCATTGGCAATCCCATAGATGATGCCATTTTTTTCAATCAACTGCTTCAGCTCTGAAAGGGTGAGATCGTTGTCAAATTGATCTGTATGTATCATGGTTGCTTTGAGACCGTTATTGTTAACCCGTATGGTGATCATCGTTTCTTGGATTTGGGTTATATTGCCCTGACCGTTTTCCAGGGCAGAGGGCAGTGTCGGCTGAAAGTTATTGGTTTTTCTAAGATTGTTGTCCAGTTCCTGTTTTTGAAGAATTAGTTTTCGCTGGCGTTCCGACAGCATTCCGGCCTCCACCAGCAGGTCTCCCAAAAACATATTGTTACCCAAGGCCGCAAGCCTTTTTTGTTCTTCCAGGGCCAGGTTCATGTTGATTTGCGTTAAAAATTCAAACTGGATGCACAGGGCGCCGAATCGTGTGTCTTCTTGGGCCCTGGCAAAGCTGAGGCAGGCTTTTTTAAGTCCGGCAACCTCCTTGCTGCTGACATATTTTTTTGCCAGCATAAGTTTAAGAATTTCCCCCTCCGAAGAGATGCGGACATTCATCATTTCTTTTGCCAGTCGTTGATAATTTTCTTTGGATAAATAATTCAGGAAGAGGGCAATCTTGGTTACAAGGGCATTTTGACATTCAATTGCAGTAGCTTGCATTGGCGCCCCTGTTTTCTTGTCAAGCGTAATGGTAAAATTTAGTCCTTAGAAACTATTTAGTATCCGTTCGGTGAAAGGTCAAGGGGAAAAACAGATTGACAAGCCCTCGGTTTAAGTATAATTAAAAATTAATTAACTATACTTAAACCGGTGGAAATATGAAAACAAAATTAGGCGCCCTGTTAAGGGTGATAAGAAATTCCAAGCATTTGACCATCAAGGAAGTTGTCGGCAAAGCGGGTGTAAGTTCCAGCCTGCTCTCCCAGATCGAACGGAATAGAATTTCTCCTTCACTGGATACCCTCCTCCAATTGTTGGAAGTATACGGGGTTTCCCCCACTAAATTTTTCAAAGATTATGAAACCCATTCAAAGGTTGAAATCATTAGGAAAGATGAAAGAAGAATCTATCAGCGAAAGGGATTTAAATATGAAAAGCTCTGCGGTGAAAGCCAGGTAAAGGGAAATCATTCCTTTAGTGCTTTTTTCCTGGAGCTGGCTCCGGGGCAGACGAGGGGGGATACAGGAAATGGACATTTGGGTCGTGAATTGGGGATTGTGGTTTCAGGCAGTGCCCAATTGATTTACGGGGAAGAAATCTATGATATCCATGCGGGTGATTCCATCTCTTTTTTCTCCCAGATCCCCCATGTGATCCAGAATGTTTCGGATGAACGTTTTCAAGCCTATTGGGTGGTTACCCCTGCCGATGGTGAAGACTATTTTGATGGAAAACAATAAAAAAAGTGGAGTAAATTATGGGAAAAACAATTGCAGAAAAAATTTTTGAGACCCACCTTGTGGATGAACCCTTTGGGGATGTCTGTGTATTAAACCTGGACCGGGTGTTCTGCCATGAGATTACAACCCCCACTGCTATCCAGGACCTTGTGGCCAGGGGCAAAGATAGGGTATTTGACCCGGACAAGATCAAGGCGGTAATTGACCATGTCACTCCTGCCAAGGATTCCAAAACTGCCATGCAGGGCAAAATCCTCCGGCAATGGGCGAACAGGCATGGCATTAAAGACTTTTTTGACATTGGGAACAATGGGGTCTGCCATGCGATTTTTCCTGAAAAAGGGTTTGTCCGTCCCGGATTCACCATTATTATGGGTGACTCACATACCTGTACCCATGGGGCATTTGGCGCATTTGCCGCAGGTGTTGGCACCACTGATCTTGAGGTGGGGATTTTAAAAGGAGTGGCTACCTTTAAAAAGCCTGCAACCTTCCGGATTGAAATTG
>CAXHYW010000603.1:0-3265 GCA_964021475.1 uncultured Desulfobacteraceae bacterium
TGATTGAATCCATGAAAATTTTTACGGAACTTCGCAGTGAACATTCTGGAATCATAAAAAAAATCATGGTGGAAAACGAAGATATGGTCATGAAAAACCAGGTATTGATAGAGATTGAGCTGAATTAATACGTAACTTTTAAGCATAAGAAATCATGGGGGTACCTTAAGTTGTTTAAACGGATTTTAATTGCAAACAGAGGCGAGATAGCTCTTCGGATCATCCGGGCCTGCAGGGAAATGGGAATCGAGACGGTGGCTGTTTTCTCCGATGCGGACAAGGACAGCCTCCACGTAAAATATGCGGACACAGCGGTGAACATCGGCCCGGCCCTGAGTCGTAAAAGTTATTTAAACATGGAGCGCATCATTGCTGCGGCAAAGGAAACAAATTCTAACGCCATCCATCCGGGATATGGATTTCTTTCGGAAAACGCCGACTTTGCAAGCGCTTGTGTGGCCAATCAATTGGTTTTTATTGGTCCCTGTGCCGAGACCATTGCCATGGCCGGTGACAAGTCTGCTGCCCGACAAACCCTGACGGAACTTGGGGTTCGAGTTATTCCCGGGAGTGATGATGTTGTCTTGTCGTCAGAGGCAGCCTGCATTGTTGCCGACAGGGTAGGGTATCCTGTGATCTTAAAAGCTGCCGGGGGCGGTGGAGGCCGGGGGATGAGAATTGCCCGCACCCCTGAAGACCTCATCGCAGCTTTTGCCATGGCATCGGGGGAAGCAAAGGCAGCCTTTGGCAATCCCCTGCTGTATCTTGAAAAATATATTGAAAATCCCCGGCACATTGAAATCCAGATTTTGGGGGACACCCAGGGCAACTATATCCATCTGGGGGAAAGGGAATGCAGTATCCAGATGAGATACCAAAAGCTCATTGAAGAAGCTCCCTCTCCTTTTGTGGATGAGACCCTTCGCAACACCCTGGGTGAAACCGCCATAAAAGTGGCCAGAGCCGTCGGGTATACCAATGCCGGCACCATGGAATTTTTGGTGGACAAAAACAAAAATTATTATTTCATGGAAATAAATGCAAGAGTCCAGGTGGAACATCCGGTGACAGAGCTGGTCACAGGAGTAGATATTGTGGAACAGCAGATTTTGATCGCTGCCGGAGAGGAGCTTTTGCTAAAACAGACCGATATCCGTATGAAGGGCTGGTCCATGGAATGCCGGATCAATGCCTCTGATCCCAACGATAATTTCATGCCCTCTCCGGGTCAAATTGAATCGGTTATTTTCCCCGGGGGCCCGGGGGTTCGATTGGACACCCACATTTATGACCGATATATGGTGACCCCTTTTTACGATTCTCTCATTGGAAAACTGATTGTCTGGGCCAAGGATCGACCCTCTGCCATCAATCGGATGAAACGGGCATTGGCCGAATTTGAAATCACCGGTATTGAAACCACCATCGACTTTTACATGAAGGTGTTTGAAAATGATCGTTTCCAAAAAGGCGACATTGACACCCATTTTCTGGACACAATGGAATAACCGGCATGGCCGGAGCTAAGGTATTTGTTTTTGGCCAAAATAGTTGAAGCGAGGGAAATATGACAGACAGCATATGGCTCCAGGACATGACCTGGGAGGAAGTTCAGGAAAAAATAGAGACCAGTTCAAAAACCATCCTTCTTCCCTTTGGCAGTACCGAACAGCATGGCCCCCATATGCCCTGCGGGACCGATACCATGGTGGCCATGACCTTGGCACAAGATGCGGCATCAAAAACGGGTGTCCCTGTGGCACCTCCCCTGTGGTTCGGGTGGAGCCCCCATCACATGATTTTGCCAGGCACCATTACCATCCGGCCGGATATCTTAACTGAAATGGCCTTTGATATCATCTCTTCCCTCCACCACCACGGGTTTGATAAATTTGTATTGATCAACGGGCACAGAATCGTCAATATCTCCTGGATGCAGGTGGCAGGAGAACGTGCCAAACGGGAATTGGGGGTAAAAATTGTAATCTTTGACCCGGCCTATATGTCCAAGACCATCACAGACTCCCTTGGCTGGGGAGCTGTGGGGCATGCCGAAGAGATCGAAGGCTCACACATGATGTACCGGTATCCGGATCTGGTCAAGATGGACCGGGCCATTGACAATCCCCATCCCAAGGCGGATTTGTATAGTGTGGATCCGTCATACAGGGAAGACACTCTTTGCTACGTGCCCGCAAGCCCTGCGGAGATGAAAAAGCTTACGTTAAAGTCAAAGGGAACCACGGGGGAACCTTCCAAGGCCACGGTTGAGGGGGGTAAAATATACCACGACCACCTGGTATCCCGGCTGGTTCAGGTGATTACCCAGCTCAAGGCAAAGGCGTGATCACTGCCAAAATTAGGTGCTCCGGCTCTTAACCCATGCTTGTGAAGGAAGAAGATAAATGAAACCCAGTCCCCAAAATGAAGCCCCCATTGATGCCGCTGCCCGCAGGGCGGTTAAACCGGTTATTTGCTACCCCATCCATACCTTGCCCCGGCCGGATATGGAGATCTATAAGGCTGCTCGGCAAACAATGGAATTGATAGGGGAGGTGATCGTGCCTCGCCGGGATGCCCGGACCTTCAAGGTTTCAGCCGGGAATTTTTTCAGGATTATCAGTATGGAGGGTCCCCAGGTGGGAGATTTGAACCTCTGGGCGGCAAACAACCTTTCGGAACGGTTTTACAGCGGGAAAACCCGGGCCCTGCACGGGTCCCACCTGGGTACCAAAGACCAACTGTGGAGCTGCTTTCCCCATATGCGTCCCATGGCCACCATTACCCACGATACTCTGGATTGGTATGGATTTGATGCAGACGGCGGCAGCGTTCATGATGTGATCGGCACCCGTTGCGATCCTTATACCAGCCAATTGCTGAGCGGTAAGCCCTATCACCATTGCTGTCATTCGAACCTGATCCGTGCCCTGAAAGCTGAAACCGGACTTCCCCTGGACGAGATTGAGGCAGATATACACGATGTGCTGAATGTGTTCATGTGTACCGGGTTCACCCATGACACCCATCAATATTTCATGAAAGCAAGCCCGGTACGTCCCGGGGATTTTCTTGAGTTCTTTGCCGAAATCGATCTGCTGGGGGCCTTGTCCGCTTGCCCCGGTGGAGATTGCAGCAGTGAACATTCCAGCGATCAAGCGGCCTGCTACCCGTTGAAAATTGAGATCTATCGTCCCGACCACAAGGTTCTGGGGGAATGGTCCTCTCCAAATCCCTCCGGGTATTCCCGCAGCCACGGGATCTG
>CAXHYW010000604.1:0-3263 GCA_964021475.1 uncultured Desulfobacteraceae bacterium
GATTTTCCCACCAGGATCCCATGCCGGACATTAAAGGACCCGAAGGAATTGAATCGGAAATTGAGATGACCAGACGTCTTTCCGATCAGATTCCGCCAGCAATTCTCGAAAAACTACTCTATAAAAAGCCCATTGAAATCCGGGTGGTCAACCCGGTCAACCCCTTCGCCCCCAAGCCCATGCCCCCGGAAAAATATGTTTGGTTCAGGGCCATTGGCAAGATCCCGCCTAGGGATACTGCCGCCCACCGGTACATTCTGGCCTATGCCTCGGATTTCCACCTGGTGTCCACCTCCCTGTATCCCCATGGCAAAACCTTTTGGTCACAGGATATGCAGGTGGCAAGCCTGGATCATTCCATCTGGTTCCACCGGGAATTTGCCATGGATGACTGGCTCCTCTATGTCATGAAAAGCCCCACGGCCTGCAATGGAAGGGGACTGAACATCGGCTCCGTCTATACCCGGGATGGATCTCTTGTGGCCACCGTGGCCCAGGAAGGATTGTTGCGGCCCCTGAAACGATAACCTAGGGCCCAGGGGAACCCCCAGGAGAACCCAGGGTACGAAAAAAAAGTAAAAAAATGGAGAGGCCCGTTTGGACCTCTCCATTTTTAGAACAAACTTCTTTAAAACAAGCTTGTTAAAAACATCAATTTGATCCGATAATCAGATCAGCCCGGCTGGTTTTCCGCCCGGAGGTCTTTTTTCAAAATTTTTCCGGTGGCGGTCATGGGCAACCCTTCCCGAAAATGGACAATTCGCGGATATTTGTAGACTGCCATCTGCTCTTTGGACCATTCAATGATCTCTTCTTCGGTGATGGATGCCCCCTCGTTCAGCACAACATAGGCGGCGATTTCCTCCCCGTGGCGGTCATGGGGAACCCCCAGAACAGAAACCAGGGAAACCGCAGGATGGGTGAGCAGCACCTCTTCTATTTCTCTTGGGTACACATTATATCCTCCCCGGATAATCATGTCCTTTACCCGGTCCACAATATAAAAATATCCGTCTTCATCCTTTTTCCCCAGATCCCCGGTATGAAACCAGGATGTTCCGGCAAAGCTTTCGGCCGTGGCCTCTGGTTTATTGTAATACCCTTTCATAACATTATGCCCCCGGATGACAAGTTCCCCCACCTCCCCCACTGCCACAGGTTTGTGGTCATTGTCAAAAAGATCCACCTCCACCCCCCAGATGGGGGTACCGATGGACCCGGGTTTTCGCTCCTTGGTCGGATGACTGAAGGTGGCAACCGGACAGGTTTCAGACAACCCATACCCCTCCAGGATGGGGATATTGTATTTTTCCTCAATGCCCTTGATGATTTCAAGGGGCAGTGAAGAGGCACCGGATATGCCGATACGAAGATTTTTGGCGATTATTTCATTATCAAATTGGCCCTCTTTGTCTTGATAATTCAACAGAGCCCAGTACATGGTGGGAACCCCGGCAAAGACGGTGGCGCCATCATTTTGTATGGCGGACAGCACCGCTTCCGGCGTAAACTTAGGAATCAAGACAAGGGTGTTGCCCGACAAAAATCCGGCATTCATCTGACAGGTCTGCCCAAAGGAATGGAACAGGGGCAGCACGATGCAGTGAACATCATCTTGAGTTTGCTGGAGCAGATGACGGGTGCCGATGGCATTCATGGTCATGTTGGAATGGGAAAGTTCTGCGCCTTTTGGAAAACCAGTTGTGCCAGACGTATAAAGGATGACAGCGGTATCTTCAGGGTGGGTCAGTTCGGTATCACAGACAGGAGAAGCTCCGTGAATCAATTGCCCCAGGGTTTTTGTGCCTTCGATGGGGGATGGGGCGGCAGGATCTGCCGTAATGACAAAAAATTGTTCACAGGTAGCGGTTTGTTCAAAACCTACAAATCCCTCCTGGGCCATGGGAAGCTCCGGGGTTCCCTGGAAACAAAAATAGGCTTTGGCCTCACTGTCCTTAAGATGATAGGCGATCTCCCGTCCCTTGAGCAGCACATTTAAGGGAACCACCACGGCACCTGTTTTTAAAATTGCATAATACACCATGGGAAAATAGGGCAGATTCAAGCAGCTTAAGGCCACCTTGTCCCCCTTTTGAATTCCTATTTTCTTCAGGGCATTGGCCACCATATTGACCATACCGGCCACCTGGGAAAAGGTGAAACTTTTATCTTGAAAAATAATGGCTTTTTTATCGGGAAACTCTTTTGCGCTATGTTCAAAAGTACTCACCAGATTTAACATTGGATTCCTCCTAAAGATTATGGTTGCTGTTCTGATCGGAATAGAAATAAACGCTATCCCATGCCCAGGCTTTGGTCAAGGAATTTTCACCCTGTAATGAATCATTTCAGTGCATGCTTCAATTGGCTGGCCAGCCGATACCCCAACATAGCGATACATTCTGCATCCAGGTATGTTTCCACCTGCCGCTCAAAAAGAAGGGAACATTCCGGAGGAAATGATTCCTCGGCATCATTGAAAAGCAGTACCATGGGAATTCTTGCCAGACCATCCACCTGCATGGCCAGATCATAACTGACATCCAGATTGGGTGTATACCCTTTCAATGCCGCCATGCCCTGTTTGAGTTCCTGAACTTTTCCTTCAAACCCTTTGGCAATAAGCTGTTCCACATTGTCCCGGAAATAGACAGTCAAGGGCCCTGCATCCTTCAGGTCTCTGAAGGCAACCCACTGCCGGTCATGGGGCAATATTTCAGGACACATGAGCAGATGACGACAGAGAATAATACAGATGTCATAGCTGGGTTTTTCCCCTGATGAATCTGTAATCCCATGGGGAGAGATCTCATAGGACTGCCCCAAAAGGGACATACCCAGAGAGGTGCCCCGGGAATTTTCATTTGCCTGACCGCCCAGCTTCAGGGCAATCGCATCAAAATCAAGGGCGTCTAATTGTTGAAGATAATCATGATAATGTTTTTCAAATACCTGGGATTGGGATTCCATGGAATCTCCTTTTAATTGATTTTATATACCTATAATGTATGTAGATCAATTTATATAATACTTCAACCAAATCCCAAAGGATCCAGCCATCTGATGTACGCCTAAATCCACCCCCCTCTAAAAAACATTGTACATTATTTATATAATTGAATATGATTACCCCATTCCGTAAGACTCATTTCTTTTTTGATTTACACGTCTGCTCACCTGCCTCTCACACTTACATTTTTTTAATCCATTTTTTTAAAAGGAGAGAAATCATGACTGACAGTACTTACAAAATCATTGATCTG